>CBDUIU010000378.1:0-4986 GCA_965367335.1 uncultured Saprospiraceae bacterium | reverse complement strand
CCGTAATATTGCATGAAGCTGTATAATCATAGGTACCAAAGTGCATAGCGATACATCTTCCATTTGCCGCCTTGATAAACCTGGATAAAGGATTCACGCCATTAATATCCATGATCGATTGAGTGGTTTCCACCATCATCTCCATCTTCAAACTTCCTTTTGGTAACGATAGGTTGTTTTCTAAAATATCAAAAAACAGCGACAGCGTCTCCGGCTGCTCCGGGATCGTTACTTTGGGTAGCATGACCACGAAAAAGTCCGGTAGTTGGCCATTGGTCTCATTTGTAAGCGTGCTTAAAAAAAGGTCTAATGTTCTGAGTCCTCTTTCTTTTGTCTCTTCGGTAAACGACTTAATGCGAATTCCAATAAACGGCGGCAAACAATGTTCTTTCATCCCTTTTGCCACCGCTTTTGCGGCAGCGATGGCCACTTCATCTTCTTCGGCATTTGAACGATTACCGAAGCCATCTTCAAAGTCAATTCTAAAATCTTCGAGTGCTTCTAGCTTTAATTTGGCTTTCACTTTTCGATATACTTCATAGGAAAGATAGGCAGCATGAGTTTGCCTTTTCGCTGGAGCCATACTTTCTAACTCGTTTGCTAAGCGTTGGATTGCCTCCTGATCCTTTGGCAATTCCTGGTAGCCTTTTAGTTGGAAAACACGACCAAAAACAGCAAAATCTGGTGCATAAGTTAATAGGGTTTCCAAGGATTTTTTGCTAAAACTTTCAGCGATATTCTTTTTGAAAAGATGCGCTCCTCCATACACGGTATGAACCGGTTGCCTGGCGGGTGAATCCCCGGGATAAAGTTGGTTAAAGTCTTGATTAGCTTTGCTGAGTTTGGCAAAAAGCGTTTCTTTTTGTGAAGTATTGATACTTAGGTTCATGATTTTTTCAAATGAAGAATGAATAAATTGCGGATTGCCTGGATGATGCCCCCTCTGGCTCCTTTTCCCCCTCTGGCTCCTTTTCCCCCTTTTTGTTCAACTTCCCCGATAAGTAGAATACCCAAACGGGTTGATTAGCAAAGGTACATGATAATGCGTTTGGTCAAAAGTATTAAAGTCTATGGTTACGGTCGGATAAAAGCCGATGGTGTTATGGAGCTCGAAATAGGCCTTGGTCTCAAAACACATTTGGTAATGATCCGGGACTAACTGAATACCAGCAGGGAGTAAATCGCCGATGCGACCATCATTATTTGTGATACCCAGGGCAATGGTTTGCCACTGGTTGTTTACCTGTTTTTTGAGTCTGATGCCGATCCGTGCACCGGGTTTGCCGAGGGAGGTATCGAGGACATGGGTAGTGATTTGGCTGGGTTCATTCCAAATGGATGCTTCAAAACGGAAAAGCTTTTTTAGCCGGATCAAAGTGATCTTATGTTGTTCTCCCATCGCTATTCCCAGCTCTTCTTTGGGTTCGTGATTGATGCGCATTTGGAGCAACTGCAACATTTCATCCGCTGATTTTCCCGTGGCGCAAACGATAAAGATATAGCCAAAACGCTCAAAATAGGCCTCGTTAGATTGAGCTAATGCCTTCAGGGTATCCATACTTGCCTGAGCTACGCCGGCCTGTTCCTTTCCTGCCCATTCCTGAGTAGCGGCGAATTTTTTCTTCAAGCTATCCATATCTCCAATCTTAGGATGATGGGTAAAAGCTTCCAGGTAATCTGCTTCCGAGCATTGTTCATACCAGCTATCATGGACCTGATGAAATAAGGCAGGTTCATCCTTAAAAGGAAATTTTTCCATTAAAAGGCTCACCCACTTGGTGGAACCACAGCAATTGAATAGTTCTTCCTTTGCTTTTTCTACAGTGAGTTGGTTGAATTCGGTTAGTGTGTACATGTTGTTTGTGTATGCTTATTCAAAAGTGTATTTAAATTGTTTATAAGTTTATTTCCGCCTTTGGCGGTTTGGTTTATCTCTTTGCTAAAGCAAATTCGGGAGTTTATCACTCGGTTCGTATAAACCCCATCCCTCAGCAGGCTCGGGATTTCCCTGTCCGACTGGCCAGGCGGGGCTACGTTCAACAACTTCTACACGATATAAGTGCAACTCACTTCCGATGGCTATCGGAACCACAACCCTTTCCCCCCTTTCCCCCCTTTGGCTCCTTTCCCCCCTCACTCCAACCTCGCTCCCTGCAAGATCCAGCACCTGATCATATCTCGTTCCTCCGGTGTAATCCCGGTCTTATTATTCTGCGGCATTGTCTTGGTGATGACCACCCGGTTCATGATCTTATCCGTCAGTTTAGCGATGTCTGCCGGGGTATCGTACACCACGCCATTAGGCGGCGCGGTCCAGACATCATCGGTTGGATTGGAAGAGTGACAACTGACGCATCTTTCCTGAAAGATCGGATAGACCTGTGTGAAACTGATTTCCTTACATTCACCGCCGATCTCTTTGGGGGCGGTGATGAATACCGTAGATACTAAGATCAATGTAGCGATGGGTATGACCCAAACCGACTGTTGGTTCTTTTCTTTTAAATTGAGGTAATGTTTGACCGCGGCACTACCTATTGTTAACAAGGCTAAAATGAGCCAGGGGTACTCGTGTCCGAAGGTGCTTGGAAAATGATTGCTGATCATTACAAATAGCACAGGCAAGGTAAAGTAGTTGTTATGGTAAGACCTTAAGCCGGCAAATTGTCCGAGCCAGGGATCGAGATAAGTCCCTTCTTTGGTCGCTTTGACCATTGCCTTTTGGGCCGGAATGATCACAAAGAAAACATTACCCGCCATCAAGGTGCCGATCAGGGCGCCAAAATGAATATAAGCGGCCCGTGCATTAAAGACTTGATTATAAAACCAGGCAAATCCAATGAGGATGGTAAATAAGATCAGTCCGAATAGTAATGGTTTTTTTAGCAGCGAAGTTAAACTCAGAAAATGATAGATGGCATAGCCAACCGCCAATGAGCCAATCCCGATGGCGATGCCCGCCCAACTGGATAGTTCGGTTTGGCCATTAAGTAACATGCCCTTTGCGTTCAGATAATAAACAACGAATAATAGCCCAAAGCCGGTCAGCCAGGTAAAGTAGGCTTCGTATTTAAACCAATGTACACCCTTAGGCATGACTTTTGGCGCAACCAGATATTTTTCAACAAACCAAAATCCGCCTCCATGTAGCATCCATATATCACCCTTTAATTCAGGTTTGTTCTTGTTTTTATGGAGGCTGTTTTCCATAAATACAAAAAAGAAAGAAGTACCGATCCAGGCAATACCGAAGGTGATGTGCATCCAACGGATCACAATATTCATCCATTCGTATAAATGCCCCAGGTAATTAGTGTCTTGTAAGAAATAATAAACGATGAGAAGAAGTAGGAGAAAACATAAAACAATCCCGGTATAGATGTATTCATTGGATTGAACCAATTTTTCCAGCAACTCTTCGGTATTGCTTAATGAAGCTTGATCTTCCTTGCTGACCACTTTTTTTATTCCCTGCACCTTATGACTTAGATAGGTCATAATACTTAGTACTATCAAAACCAAAGCAGCAATAAATAAGATCAAATTGGCCATTAAGTCGTTTTAAATTTTTTCTTTGTTTTGAATGCTTTTCCCGAAAGGAGTCTGTCTGACAGCCTGATCTTCAAAGGCGATCTCACCGTTTACAATGGTCGTATCAATTTTCCCATATAGTTCTTGATGTACGTATGGGCTTATCTTATGTTTGTGTTCGATCATGCCTTCCTGTACTTGAAAAGATTGCTCAGGTTCCCAAATGGTAATATCCGCATCATATCCAACCGCGATGGTTCCCATCCGATTTTGTAAACCTAAAAAGCGAGCGGGCTTTGATGTCAACAGCGGTATAAACGCTTCAATCGTCAGGTCGTCTTTTAAGGCGGTCCAACTGGCCGACAATAAAAATTGTAAACCCGCAATGCCTCCCCATGCTTTCGAGAAATTTCCGCTATCAATTTCCTTAATCTTTGCCGGGGCAGGGGAGTGATCACTACTTATGAAGTCAATGATACCATTTTTTAGCCCTAATTTGAGCTGATCGCTGTTACTTTTTGCTCTAATTGGTGGCGCACATTTAAAAAGAGTATCTCCATCGGCGATTGCTTCAGCGTGAAAAAGCAGGTAATGCGGACAGGTTTCTACGCTGATCCAATCTGCTTGTTTTTTTCTTTCCTCCAGCCAATCCAGCATTTCATCGGATGCCAGATGTACCACATGGGCTTTACATTGATATTGTTGGGCCAGATCAATGAATGCTTTTATGGCTTCATTTTCCCACAATTTTGGTCTGGACTGCAAATAGGCTTGATAGCTGCTTGGGTGAGTTGCTAGGTCAGATTCTGCGGGTAGGGTGTCCAGCTCACAGTGCGCCAGCACCGGTACATTTAAGTGCTTGATGCCATCCATTAAGACGGCCAGATCTTCGAGCGATATATTGGGAAATTCATCAATGCCAGAATGGGACAGGAAGACCTTTACGCCCAAACAACCTTTTTCAATCAAAGCGATGACTTCCGGAGTGGAGGCTTCCGTGGCGCCCGCCCAGAATCCGCAATTCACAAATAATTTATCTTTACTGGCAGCTATCTTTTTGTCCAATGCGGCCACCGTTGTCACGACCGGACTTGAATTCAAGGGCATATCGACTAAGGTGGTGATGCCTCCTCTGGCGGCTGCTTTTGTGGCGGTTTCAAACCCCTCCCAGTCTGTGCGCCCTGGTTCGTTGATATGTACGTGCGCATCTATGACTCCCGGCATGATGAGTTTACCGGAATAGTCTTTAGCTCCCGGAGTTTTTATCTCAGGAGAAATGGCAATGATCTTATCTCCCTTGATATGGATCGTAGCTGCCTGAATTTTATCATTCAGCCAGACGCTATTGCTGTATATGGAAAGGGGTTTCAAGGGATGTTTTGAGTTTATGGGTTTATGGGTTTATGGGGGTTTATGCGTTTATTAGTTTATGAGGTTTATGGTTTATGGTTTATG
>CBDUIU010000377.1:0-4987 GCA_965367335.1 uncultured Saprospiraceae bacterium | reverse complement strand
TCCCGGGTAGGCGCGTCGAAGGCGATCATGGCCGGTGGGGGAGAAGTGCGGCGCCAGAAAGTATACAATGCCCTGCGATATAAGTTATCTCCCCGATCCTGCTCGTAATATTTTAACTGGCTAAACTCTCCCTTCTCTTCCCACAATCCTTGGGGTTGATACGGCTTAACGCTCGGGCCTCCTATTTTTTTGACCAATAGACCACTGGCTCCCAGGCTTACATCGCGAATTAGTTCTGCGGGCAGGCGGCTACTGGGCCCTCTGGCCAGCCATTGATTGTCCGGATCGGTAGCCCTTTCTGCGGTGCCGGCACGGGAAGACTGTCGATAAGTTGCGGACAGGACGATCCTTTTTAGCAGCGCTTTTACATCCCAACCCGATGTTCTAAACTGAATGGCCAGCCAGTCTAATAATTCCGGATGACGGGGCAATGCACCCTGGTTACCGAAGTCTTCGGTAGTTTTTACGATCCCCCGGCCAAAAAGGAGTTGCCAAAAACGATTGACTGCCACCCGGGCGGTTAGCGGATTACGCACCTCTACCAACCAATCGGCCAGTCCTGACCGATCAGCCGGTTTATCCCCAGAAAAAGGCATAATGGCAGCCGGGGTCCCGGGATCAACCTGCTTGCCAGGCGCATCATACATACCACGATTGAGCACAAATGTCGGTCGTGGTTCCGGCATATCCTCCATGACCATCACACTCAGTAAGGTATCCTGGATTTGAAATTTTTCTTTTCGGAGCGTCGATATTTTCTGCTGTACCGCCTGGTATTCTTTATGCTCTACGAGCAGGTGATGATGTTTTTTCTCTGCTTGGGGAAAAGTATCAAGGTCTGGTACAGGTTGATAAAGATTAGCAATTTCGATCGAACTCAGGCGACGCTTATAGATTCTCAGTTCATCAATGTAGCCGTAACCATTGATGTAAGTCTGATAGCCCCTTGTGCCGCCGACAGTCAACACTTTTCTCCCATTAGTTAAGCCTTGAGTGAGTTTATCAAATAAAATAGTTACCGGAGCTTTTTTTCCGTTGCAGAACAGCTCAATGCCCATGGCTTTCCCCGAGCCGTCATAAGTGAAAGTGAGTTGGGTCCATTCTCCTATTGGCATCTTTTGGGCGCCGCGAACTTCTATGACGTTGGCCGGTAAGCTATGAACCAACCGGATCATGGGATAACCTTCCACAATTGCGACTTCATATCCAGGGAAATTAACGGTGCTACTGCCCAAGTGATTTAATACACTGGTGAAATCATGTGCTTCATCCAGTTTCAGGTAGAAAGAAAAACTGAAGGCATCTCCCCGCTCAAATTCTAAAGCTTCGTTTCTGATCGGTAGAAAATCAAAAGCACTAAACTTAACGGCTTTTCCGGTTACTCCTTCTACTTCGATCATAGCCTCGGAAATAGAATAAGCTTCTTTCGTATTGGCCCGGTTGAGATATTGGTCGTCACGGATATTGTCAAAAGAGAGGTCAATGATCAAATCTTTTTCCAGCGCTAGCTGCGGATTTGCATAGGCAGAAAGCCGCATACTATCCGCCAGTTGTTTTGCGGCTATTTCCTGCTTTTTGATCATGGTGTTAATGACATCGATCTGATCCCTTACTTCCTGAGGGGTTAAAACCACCTCGGGGCCGGAATTGATATCATTCGCAGCAATACCGGATTCATGCACACTATTGAAAAAACTGTAAAAGCGGTAGTAATCTTCCTGGGAAATCGGATCGTATTTATGATCATGGCAGCGAGCGCATTGCATGGTCACTCCAAGCATGACGGTGGCTGCCGTTTCAGCGCGGTCGGCTACATACTCTACCCGGTATTCTTCATCAATAATTCCTCCTTCTCCATTTAGCCGGTGATTTCTCAGAAAACCGGTGGCCAGCCGTTGTTCTTCGGTAGCGTTCGGAATTTTATCTCCCGCCATTTGCCAACTGATAAATTGATCATAAGGCATATTTTCATTGAAGGCCCTGATGACCCAATCCCGCCACGGCCACATGTTGCGAAGTCCATCCTGCGAATAGCCGTTAGAGTCGGCGTACCGGGCCAGGTCTAGCCAGAAAAGTGCCATGCGTTCCCCAAAGTGCGGAGAAGCTAATAAGCGGTCTACCACTTTATGATAGGCATCCGGACTTTGGTCAGCGAGGAAGGCATCGATTTCCCGGATGGCAGGCGGCAGTCCGGTAAGATCCAGCGTGACCCTTCTGAGCCATATCTCCTTTGGGGCTTCCGGTTTTGGCTGCCACCCTTGAGCGGCTAATTTTTTTAGAATGAAGTAATCAATGGTATCCTTAGGCCAGGAGGGATTATTTACCTTCGGAACAACAGGTCTTTGGGGAGGAATAAAGGCCCAATGCGGCTTATATTCGGCACCTTGTTCAATCCATTTGGCGATCAGGGCAATTTCATAGGTGCTGAGGCTCCGCTCAAAATCAGGAGGTGGCATCTGTAATTCCGGATCAGCAGAAATAATGCGCTGAAAGGCTTCGCTTTGTCTTAAGCTTCCCGGGGTAAAAGCCCGTTTCCCGGAAGATAGTGCCTGTTCTAATCCTCCGGTAGGAGTGTGTAACTGAAGATTGGCCTTTACCGCATTCTTGTCAGGGCCATGGCAGGAAAAACAGCGATCGGAAAGAATGGGTTTGATGTGGAAATTAAAATCAACTTTATCTGGTATTTGAGCCTCAATAGCCTTATCGGGAGTATAGGATGATTGACATCCCATGCTTAGGGCCAGGAACCCGCCTACTAATAATGTGCTGATCCATATACTCTGGGCCTTGGACGTTATCATAAGAGATAAATTTAGGAATCCCAAAATAGTGAATTGCCATTTGTAATCAAGCCAAGACCCCCTGTAATACCTTTCCGTGCACATCTGTCAGGCGATATCTCCTGCCCTGATGTTTAAATGTGAGCTGTTCATGATCCACACCGAGTAGATGAAGCAGGGTTGCCTGCAGATCATGAACATGTACAGGGTCTTGTGCGATATTATAACCTAATTCATCCGTCCGTCCGTAAGTAAGGCCTTGTTTTATACCGCCGCCTGCCATCCAAAGGGTAAAACACCTCGGATGGTGATCCCGTCCAAAATTATTGATGGTTCGCCGTCCCTGCGAGTAATTGGTACGGCCGAATTCTCCACCCCAGATAACGAGGGTATCCTCCAGCAATCCACGCTGTTTTAGATCAATGATCAGTGCGGCCGAAGCTTGATCTACCGTTTTGGCCAATCGCTGGATTTGCTGTGGAAGATTGCCATGCTGATCCCACCCTTGGTGATACAACTGGATGAACTTTACATCCCTTTCTACGAGTCGCCTTGCCAGGAGGCAATTGGCAGCATAAGTGCCGGGTATCCGTGCATCATCGCCGTAGAGGTCAAAAATATAATCCGGTTCGCTCTGGATATCCATCGTTTCCGGAACGGAAGTTTGCATTCGGTAAGCCATTTCATATTGGGCGATCTTGCTCTGCAATTCGGGATCCCGGGTGCGCTCCTGCTGCATTTGGTGCATCTTCTGTAGATAAGCTAGTTGACGTTTGCGATCCTGTTGACCGATGCCGGGAGGATTCGACAGGAAAAGCACCGGATCGTTCCCTGAACGAAATTGGACACCCTGGTGAATAGAGGGTAAAAAACCATTGTTCCACAGACGAGAATACAAGGGTTGGGAACCGCCGCGTCCTTCTGAGAGCAGCACACAAAAGGTGGGCAGGTTATCATTCTCACTTCCCAAACCGTAACTGATCCAGGAGCCTATACAGGGGCGCCCTGCCTGTTGAGATCCCGTCTGAAAAAGGGTGATTGCAGGGTCATGATTGATCGCGTCGGTATACATTGACTTGATGAAGCATAATTCGTCCGATATCTGGGCAATATGAGGTAACAATTCACTGATCCAGGCGCCGCTTTGTCCATGCCGCTTAAATTGGAACGGAGAGCCCACCAGTGGAAATGATTTCTGACCGGAAGTCATGCCGGTCAGTCGCTGTCCCTGCCGCACCGATTCCGGCAACTCCTCTCCGTCTCTTTCGGCCAGCAATGGCTTGTAATCAAACAAGTCCATTTGCGAGGGGCCGCCGCTTTGAAAAAGGTAGATCACCCGTTTGGCTCTCGGCATAAAATGCAACTGTTTCAAAATACCGTTTCCTGGATCCGAAACAATAGGAAGCTGTGCGGAAGTAAATAGTGAGCCAAGAGCAGCTGCACCCAGCCCCATGGTGGTAGTGGTGAGAAAATCCCGGCGGCTGTATCCTTTCTTGAATTGGAGACAATCACTCATATCCCTTTATCTTTTGGTGTAAACTTCATCATAATTCATCATGATATTAGCAACGACGGCAAAGGCTGCCAGTTCGGAAGAATCCAAAGCCTGATCCCGAGGATAATCACCGACCTGCAGCAGGGCTTCCGCCGCATCCGGATCCCGTTGGAATCGTTCGTATTCTTCTGCGTAAAGTGATTTCATTAAATCACGTTCTTCCGGATGCAGGTGGCGGCTGGTCAGCCACCTAAACCCATAATCCAATTGTTGCTCCAAACTCGGCCCACCTTGCTTTAGCATACGCTCGCCCAATAGCCGGGCTGCTTCTATCATTTGGGGTTCGTTCATGAGTAAAAGAGACTGAAGCGGGGTACTGGTTTTTTGCCGACGGACTACACAATAGGTTCGATCGGGTGCGTCCATTACCGTCATGGTGGGAGGGGGAGCCGTTCTGCGGATGAATGTATACAAGGTGCGTCGGTAAAGGTTTTCCCCCTTATCCGGTTTATAGTTTACCAGCAGACGTGAAAAATGAGTCTTGCTCCACAGGTCGGAAGGCTGATATGTTTTTACACTTGGTCCACCAAGCTTTGGAGCCAATAGCCCACTGGCTGCCAAAGCATTATCACGGATCATTTCTGCGGGCAGCCGATAGGAGGGGCCACGCGTCATCCATTCATTCTGTGGATCACGCAGCCGGATCTCTGGA
>CBDUIU010000376.1:0-5006 GCA_965367335.1 uncultured Saprospiraceae bacterium | reverse complement strand
GAAGAGACAAAAAAATTATTAACAACGCCAAAAGTAAAGGGATATAACACACATCTTGGATATGGGATCGACATAGATCAACGTTATGACGAGCAAATCTTAGGTCATAGTGGTGGTTGGTTTGGTATCCGGACAGAATTGATGGATTTTGTAGCCTCTGGGTATACGGTTATTGTCCTATCTAATCTGGACGGTGATGAAAATAGCGGCGCTTCAAAAGTAATAGAAGATATAAAAAAGGTGATAGCAGGAAAAAGAAAGTTATAAAGACAAGCGCTAATCACATAATGTCCAGGTTAGGACAACTTCTATAATAGTAAGACTTTTTGAACAAAGCTTTACCATTGGGGTATCATATACTTTCAAATCATGGATGGCGGGATAATGAAATTATCATATTGTAGTTTTTTTTGCAGAGCTGTAGTACCTTTTGATAAATCCAGGTGACAAACATTCAATTTCATTATAAGCTGCCTGACCTAAACTATAACTAGAAAAAATGAAAAGTAATACCGTTGGAATATTGTTACTGGGACTCGTACTTCTTTTTTCATGTAGAGGAAAAAAAATAACTTCAAAACAGGAAGATAATCAAAGCAAGGAGCAGGTCATTATCAATGAGCATTACGAATTAATTAAACCTGCTCGTTCTGTAAATGTATTGTTGATTTTATTTGGTGGTTATCCAGAAACAGCTATTGATATAAAAAGGGAATTTGACATTTTAGAACTTGCGAGTAAGAATGATTTAGCGGTGATGTTGATGAATTTCAATCGGAGATTATGGCTGGAAAACAAAGAGAAAAAAGAACTATCCAAGATATTAACGGACGCCCTTAAAATTCACCAAATCCCAGCCAACAATGTTTATATTGGAGGCTTTTCAAGCGGAGGAAATGTATCATTATTATTGGCTAATTATCTCATTAAAAACAAATCGCCTATTCAACCTCTTGGCGTATTTATAGTAGATTCGCCTGTTGATTTGCTACAGTTATACAATTGCGCTAAACGAAATGTTCAACGGAATTTCTCGGAGGTATCTATGCAGGAATCTCAAAGAACTATTTCTATATTTGATGCTTATTTTGGATTACCCGAGGATGGGCTTGAAAAATATGAGCAATATTCTCCCTATACATCACAAACTGATAATATTGATAATTTGAATTTATTAGGTAATGTGAAAATTCGAATGTATACCGAACCGGATACGCTTTGGTGGAGAATTAATCGGCAAAACGAATATGTGGATATGAATGCATATTACATTAAAAAATTGGCGCGTGAACTTGATGAAAAATTTGGGAAACAACATGTAGAACTCATCGAAACTTATAATAAAGGAGTAAGAGCAAATGGATACAGGCATCCTCATAGTTGGTCAATCGTGGATAAAGAAAATTTAATTCATTGGATACTTGAAAAGAATTGAATTGAAACAATAATATCGTTGATAACTTATTTGGCTCCGCTCCAATAACCTAAGGGCACTCCCCCACTGCAATTGGATCACAGTTGACTATTATGCTCAATAGCAGCTTTAGACCATAATTAGGTACAATCCTGGGATTAGCTTGTAATTGCGCCAGACATTGGGCTCAAACAAGAAAGATATGTATATTGCAAATTGAAATTTCATATGAATAAAATGGTAGCAAAAAGACATCATTTAAACTAACACATTCGAAATGAAAGGGATACTGTTCAATATCTTAGAGGATTTTCTGGAAGAAAATGTGGGAGAGGAAAGGTTGGAAGACATTGTTGCATCCTGTGATTTATTAACCAAGGATCCCTTTGTAGCACCAGGCACCTATCCGGATGAGGACTTTCTAAAAATTGTACAACAATCTACAAAAGAATTTGGCTGTAGCCAATCCGAGTTTTTACAACAATTGGGGCAATTTTCATTTTTTAAATTGGCAGATCGATACCCCGGGTTTGTTAGCCCCTACCAGCATCCAAAAGATTTTCTGAAAACGATAGAAAATGTTGTTCACGTAGAAGTAAGAAAATTGTATACAGATACCTACCTTCCTACTTTTGTTTATAAAGAACCATCAGAACAGGAATTGATAATTACCTATTATTCCAAAAGAAAATTGTACCATTTGATGGAGGGGTTAATTGAGGGGGTTGCAAAATATTTTAAAGTTAAGATTGATCAAAAACATCGGATATATATAGAAGAGGGCTTAGAGTATTGTGACTTTCACCTTAATTTCATAATGGATAATGGAAAGTGAAAATTCAAAGATTGAGCATTATAAAAAGAAGCTGGACATCGCGGAAAGAAAGGTTCGTATTCTGGAGGATATGATCGAAGACCGCACTAGAGAGTTGCATCTTAAAAAGAAGGAAAATCAAGAATTGGAACTGTTCGCTTATTTGACCTCTCACGATTTACAAGAGCCTTTAAGAACCATCATAGGTTTTGTAGAAGTCCTTGAAGAAGACTATAGAGATAAGCTGGAAGGCGATGCCTTTACGGCGTTAAATTTTATTAGAGCTGGAGCTGATAGAATGTCACTGATGATAAAAAGTCTTCTGGATTATTCAAAAGTCGGAAAGAACAGGACCAAGAGAATGGTGGATACAAATAAGGTGTTAGAGGAAATAATTAGTAGTTTCCAAAAACTTATTAGAGAAACCAATGCCGAAATTAGCTACGAACCTTTACCTGTTTTATTTGTCTTTCAAGTAGAGTGGACACAACTCTTCCAAAACTTAATTCATAATGCGATTAAATTTAGAAGGGATGATGTTTCTCCAAAAATAAGGGTGGGTGTGAAAGAAAGAAAGAAGGAATACGAATTCTTTGTGGAGGATAATGGAATAGGGATTGATGAAAAATTCCAGGAAAAAATATTTGTTATTTTTCAACGGCTGCATACCATCGACAAATATCCGGGTACGGGTATTGGGTTGGCAAATTGCAAAAAAATTGTTGAATTACATGACGGTAAAATTTGGTTAGAATCAGAAGTAGGTGTTGGAAGTACTTTTTTCTTCACAATAAAAAAACAATAACCAAATGCCGGTAAAGTCAAAACTCCCATTCATTTTACTGGTCGAAGACAACATGGCAAATGTTTTTCTTCAAAAACGAATCATCAACAAACTGGATTGCGCTGATAAAATTACAGTGGCACGGACTGGCCTGGAAGCCTATGAGCTAGTGAAAAAATGTGCCGAAGAGCCGCCTACCTTACCTGATCTCATACTATTGGACATTAATTTACCCGCCATGAATGGGTGGGAATTTATGGAATTGTATAATCAACTGAATATTCCTGCGGATAAACGTCCCATAGTATTGATCTTGACCCATTCTGAGTATTCAAATGACAGACGAAAGGCGAGGCAAATGCTGGGCATTGACGGCTATTATAACAAACCACTTACTGTACCTCTGCTGGAATCAATTTTTGAAAATCATTTCCCTGAGCGGTTTACTGACCTTTAATTTTGTTGACGCTTTATAAGTAAAAGATGAAAAATATACTGTCATTAATATTGTTTCTATCAATTTCTATCCAAGTGGTGCAATCACAGGAAATGGATTCATTAGGTATTAATGATTCACCAGAGTTGAATAAATTCGAATCAGCCTATTTTAATAATTTGTTTAAAGACGAACGAGGAGGTTTTAGTTTTAATAATGCAAAAGTCATCTTCGTGACTGGTAATTCTGGAAACCGTATAGTAAATAAAAAAGTATATTTTGATAGTTTAGTCAAGCCGTGGTTACTGAAAAATAGTAAGCCACAATCGTTTTATAAAATTTTAAATAACGAAGAAATAATTATATCAGAAGGATATGAAGTGATCATATTGTCTTGGGTGAAAGTTTTTACTAAGAGAAAGCAGAAAAAAATTATTCGAAAAATGAGTAAAGATAGTTAAGCTTCCTATGTGGTGGCTTTCGATCACCTTAGTCACCATATTGCAAAAAAAATGATCGTCATTAGGTTAAGTTTTTTAACCTGACCCATAGGTCGAAAAGGATAAGGTAGCACAGGTGTTTACTGACCAAAAATACTTAGCGAATTTAGAAGAGATTTTTCAAACCATGCAATAGTACAAATGATCCTAAACGTTTTCCTACTTGCCATACTAATATTGATAACCCTATTTTTGTTTCGGAAAGACAAAAATGAGTTCCTCAAATTTCAAGCTTTAACAAGAACTGAAGATCGTCAACAATTCTTTAAAAAATGGATTATTGAATCCCTTGCTTTCTATGGTTTGGCATCTATTGTTATTCTCTTTATCATAGGAGAAGCTTCGGCGCTCTTTCAGCTGCCTGACTTTCTACATGACATCTCACAATCTCTAGCTTTTACAAATGATGAGGACAAGTTTTATAAAAGTTTATTGAAAGGTTTTCTTCTAAGCATCGTTCCATTACTGCTAATTGGTACACCTATCGCTACACTTGTTGTTACTTATCTTCAGCATAAAAATAATAATTCAGCTCAGCCCCCAAATGAGGCCGAAATGGATACTCGAAACTTAGACTACCTAATTCCCCGAAATTCCAAAGAAAGACTTTGGACTTCCCTGTTGTCAATTAATGCAGGGTTTAGTGAAGAGTTATTTTTTCGATTATTAGCCCCTATCCTGATTTTTTCAATTACAGGAAATGCAACCATTGCCATTCTAGCCTCGGTAATTTGGTTTGGATTAGCTCATTATTATCAGGGAATAACGGGTATTATTGTAACATCCATCGTAGGATTAATACTATTTTACGTTTACATCTCAACTCAAAGCATTTGGTTGACCATGTTGGTGCATGCCGTAGTTGATTTGAATAGTTTAGCACTGGGGCCATGGTTTAAAGAATGGTTGGAACGTAATAATAGGTCAGAATAGAAGTCTTATCAATCGATTTAGGGCCCATATAATGCCCAAAACACTGATGATTATTGAAATAATAGACTTGTTCTGGCCTAGCTGATCGAGCGAAATGAGAAAAATTTTATTCTGGACAAGGCAAA
>CBDUIU010000375.1:0-5025 GCA_965367335.1 uncultured Saprospiraceae bacterium | reverse complement strand
CCTTATATGAAATTTATCATAAATCATTGACTGTCAATGCAATAACATCACATAATAATTAATTATCATGCAATAAATACCACTTTTAGGGTAGTACCTATTTTTCATTTCCCATCGCTTATTATGAAAACCAGTTTTTTAAGTAATGAAAAGCTGCTGTATAAAAATCAAATTTCATGACACTTTTCTGGTTTACTACTTTGCAGGAAAATCTATATAAATTTTAAGCAAAACGCAATGTTTGTCCGGTGCATGCAATGTTTGTCCGGGCGTTAAACAGGATTGTCCGATACATTGGGATAACTGTCCGAATGAGGGCGGACGTATGACTACATCTTTGTGCTGTAAGTTTTCCGAAAGGACTTACAATAATTTTAAAACAAGATTTCCTCACATTTAAACCTTATTAAAATGAAAGCGCAAAGAAATATTATCACCGCCATGTTATTCTTATTAATCAGCAGTTTTTCCTTTTCTATGCATGCCAATGAAGAGGCAAGAGACATGATCGTTAGAATCACAAAATTAAATGGTAATACCATTAACATTCAATTGGCCAACTTACAACAAGAGCGTACGCAGGTAAGTATTGCTGACTTACACGGGCAATTCTGGTTCTCAGAAATTATAACAAAGGAGTATGGCTTTGCTAAGCAATTTGATCTTAGCATTATTCCTACGGGCACTTACATCGTTTATGTCAGGAATGCAGGAGAAAAGCATGTCAAAACTTTTGCTAAATACAAAGATGACCTTGCTTTTTTTGACACATCAAATACAACGACATCGAACCAGGCTTTTGCACAACTAACTTCTAGTCAAGCTAAATCAACTAATCGGTTGATCACACGGATAACAGCTAGCGATGCTTATAACGTTGATGTACAATTAGCCAACTTATTGAATAAAAAGGCAAAAATTCAGTTGAACCAATTAGGTGGTCTTTATTTAGTAAAAGAACAGGTAAGCGGCAAAGCTGGATATGCTAAGACATTTAATTGTCTGGGTTTAGCGAAAGGAGATTACTACTTACTTGTACAGACCCAAAAGTCCACTTTGATCCAGTTTTTCACAATCAATAAGGACGGAATTGAGATGGGAGAAGAACAAAGACTGGATGGTCACCGCTCAAATTTAAGTTGGGCAACGAAATAATTAACACGATACAAAATTATGAATCAAGTTTAGTTACTAAAGTAGGGTGGGTTTCTTAATCCGCCTTACTTTCCTTACTTTAAAGCACACTTCAATCTCCCCAAATGAAATTATAATGACCTCAAAGAACCACTTCCCCTTTATCTGTTTCATTATCCTGCTGTACTTGCCCGGACTTTCCGGCTATGCGCAGAAGGCTGCTTCCACCCCTACTTTTCAATTTGAAATCTTCGAATTACCCGGAGGCCAATCAGGTAACCATGTTCAGGCCATTGCCCAGGACTCTTTTGGTTTCATGTGGTTCGGTTCTGAGTTTGGTTTGCATCGTTGGGATGGTTACCAATTCAAAACGTATTTAAAAGACCATGAGGATTCTACCTCTATTGCCTCTAACTATATAGAAAGTTTACACGTAGCAAAAGATGGAACACTTTGGCTGGGACATTGGGGAAATGGAATTAGTCGTTTCGACTATGAGACGGAAAGTTTCCAGCGCTTCAATTTCAATCCGGGTAGTCCGGAGGGGGCTGGTAGTAATTATATTGCCGCAATGGCGGAAGACCTAGAAGGTAATTTGTGGATTGGTACCCATCATGGGGTTTTTCGCCTGGATATCAAAACGGGGGCGTTCAAACAATTTCTGCATGACCCTAATGATTCTAACAGCTTAAGCTATAATAAATGTCGAAGCCTGTTAGTGGATTCGGAAGGTACTGTTTGGCTAGGTACAGGTTTTCCTTGGGAAGCATCAATTGAAGGTGGACTTAACCGTTATCGCCCGGAAACGGAGGATTTTATTCGCTACCTCCACGATCCCGATGATTCAACTAGTTTGTCAAATAGCAAAGTGTCTGAAATTTTTGAGGATTCAAAAGGGAATTTCTGGGTGGGTACTTCCGGGGATGGGCTTCATTTAATGGACAGAAAATCGGGTTCATTCCGACGCATGCAAGAAAATCAAATGGATCAAACCCAACTGAGTAGTCCTTTTTTAAACATCAAACTTTTCAGTCATGTCAGATTCGTATTTGAAGATAACGATCATAAATTGTGGATAGGAGCCTGGTATGGGGGTATTAAATATTATGATCCCGAAACGGGATATATGCAGGATTATTATTACGATGAAAACAATCCTCAAAGTTTACCGGAAATATATCCCTGGATGATGTTTCAGTCTCAGGACGGTACGCTTTGGGGTTCTACAACGGGAGCAGATGGAAAAGTTTTTCAGCTTAAAGAAACGGGATTTAACTATTATCCATCTACTACGAAAGGAGAGATGACTTATACCTTCAGTGAAACCAGAGACAAACAAATTTTGATCGGTACCGCTTTAAGCGGTTTATTACAATTCAACAGAAATACCAAAACACAAACGCCTTTTGATGTCTCTTCAATCGGACCTATCGTCACCAATGTAAACGAGAACTCCTCTCAAGACCTAAATCATAGTTCTTTTGATAAAAAGGAAATAGTAAAGGATATAATGTGTATGGCAGAGGATAAAGAAGGACAACTTTGGATTGCGAAATATTTACCCATAGGTCTTATCCGTATCAACTCCTTAACCGGGGAGTTATTTTTCTATCAACACGATTCAACGGATGAAAATAGTATTGGGAGAGGGAGAGTGACGGATATTATCAAAGATGAAAATGACAGGATCTGGGCCGTAACGGCTAAGGGTGATTTAAACCTGTATGATGCAGCGAATGACCATTTTATTAAATACCAATTTGCCTCAATTCCAAAAACAGATCTCGGATTTAATTACTATTCTCGTCTAGCTCCTTCAGCAGGTGGAAAGGTTTGGCTGGCTGGTACAAGTTCAATCGCTGAACAATTACCTCCAGTCTTAACCCAGTTTGATCCTGTAACTGGAATGTTTGACAATGTGAACGAAGACCTCTTTACCGATGATCTAATTATAAACCAAGAAAATATTCAAGGCCTGCATGAAGATACATTGGGAAATGTTTGGGTGTGTACTAACACCCAATTCAAAAGGATCAATCCTACAAGCGGAGAGCATGCAACCTTCTGCGCTTTACATTTTGGATCTGTTTTTTTTAGAGGAATGACTATAGACGATCAACAACGACTTTGGTTATTTGGTGATAAAATTTCTCTATTTGACCCTCATACAGGTACAAAAGCCAGGTTCATTCCCAAATTTAAACCACAATCTAATATAACACTTAACAAATGTGTATTCAAAGATTCAGAAGGCCTGATTTATTTTGGCGGAAAAAATGGGTTCCAAAGCTTTGATCCCAATCAATTCAAGTCTTCAGTTTCTACCCGTACTCCAAATAGCATCATCAGCGATTTTCAATTTCTTTACAGGTCTAATGATAAAGAAAATAAGATAAATAAGCCCATCAATGTACTGACTAATCCTAACATCAGCTTAACCTATAATCAAAATGCTTTTACCTTCCAGTTTGCTGTATTAGACTTTCAACACCCGGAAACCAATCAACATGAATTCAAACTCGAAGGCTACGACGAACAATGGCGGACGGCAGGTGTGGAACCAAAAGCCACTTATGTCAAGGTACCACCTGGCGATTATACATTTCGGGTACGTGGCGCAACACACAACAGTGAATGGGGGCCGGAAAAAACGGTATCAATCTTTATTGCTTCTCCCTGGTGGGCCACCTGGTGGGCTTATACACTTTACGGAATTATTTTGTTGAGTATTCTTTACGCTTTTTATTCTATTCAGTTAAATCGTAAGCTGGACAAGGCGGAGGCCAGTCGATTACAGGAATTAGATGCCGTTAAAACCCGTCTTTACACCAATATTACCCATGAATTCCGTACCCCATTAACTGTCATTCTTGGTATGGCCCGACAAGTGCTCGCAAATCCTGAAGAACACTTTCGTCAAGGATTACAAATGATTATCCGCAATGGTAACAATTTACTTTCATTGGTCAATCAAATGTTGGATTTAAGTAAACTCGAAAATGGAAAAATGGCCCTCCACCTCCAGCAGAGTGATATTATCAACTACCTGAAATATATTATTGAAAGCCTTCACTCCTTTCCTGAAAGCAAAAAAGTGCAGGTACATTTTCATGCCGAAGCAGATCGGCTTTTGATGGACTTTGACGCCGAAAAAATTCAGCAAATCATAACAAATTTATTATCCAATGCCATAAAATTCACTCCGGAGGGAGGTCATGTTTATGTGACCATAGCAAGCAGAAAAGAAGAATCTGCTACGTCACCACAACTCATCATTAAAGTGAGGGATACTGGTCAGGGTATTCCCGAGTCAGAAGTTCCACATATCTTTGACCGGTTCTACCAGGTAAATCCTGGTAATCATCAGGATAAAACCCAACATAACGGAGGAACGGGTATCGGGCTCGCACTGGTAAAAGAACTTATTAAATTGATGGACGGAAAAATTTCAGTAAAAAGTAGATACGGCACAGGAACCGAATTTACCTTGTTATTACCCATAAGAAATGAGGCGCCATTGTTAACAAGCTCTACTGCACTCTCTACGGTCGAACCCACTTTATCCGATGTTGTGACACCGAATCATCTCCATACATTGCAAGGATCACAAAAAGATCAAGCAAATTCAACAGACCAGTCAAAACCAAACATCCTGATCATCGAAGACAACCCCGATGTCGCTGCTTACATCGCCTCCTGTTTATATACCGATTATCAGATCAAAGTAGGACAGGATGGTCAGGAAGGAATTGACATGGCGCTTAAACATATCCCAGACCTCATCATCACCGATGTAATGATGCCTTACAAAGATGGCTTTGAAGTTTGCAGAACACTAAAAAGTGATGAGCGCACCAGCCATATTCCCATTGTTATGCTTACCGCAAAAGC
>CBDUIU010000374.1:0-5035 GCA_965367335.1 uncultured Saprospiraceae bacterium | reverse complement strand
TACTACCTTTGAAGAGGGCGTAACCTTAATGATATCACCAAACAATTCGTTTGCGGCGGTATAATTTTGTTTGATCGTTTCAAACTGATCTTCTAATCCTAAGCCACGAGCCTGGGGCCGCAGGTTGGAATATTGTCCTCCGGGTATTTCACTGGAATAAATTTCTGCAGTGCCAGACTTAAGTTCTGACTCAAAAGGATAGTAGTACAACCGTACCGCTTCCCAGTAATTGGAAAACTGATTAAGTAATTTTAAATCCATCGGTTGTTCACGCTCATGGCCCTGCATCATGGCAACGACGGAATTAAAGTTAGGTTGAGAAGTCAGACCACTTAGCCCTGCCATGGCTACATCAACAACGTCTACACCTTGTTCAACCGCTTTGAGATAAGTAGCCGACTGAATGGATGAAGTATCGTGAGTGTGAAGGTGAATGGGTAAATCTACAGCTGCTTTTAATGCCGGAATGAGTAGTTCTGCCGCCCGGGGTTTAAGCAATCCTGCCATATCTTTGATCGCAATAATATGTGCCCCTTCATCTTCCAGTTGTTTGGCTAGGTCCACATAATATTGGAGGTCAAATTTTTTCCGGTTTGGGTCACTCACATCACCCGTGTAACAAATACAAGCTTCAGCAATTTTCCCTACTTCTCTGACCTTCCGAATACTCACCTTCATGGCTTCCACCCAATTCAGACTATCAAAGATTCGAAACAAATCAATACCCGTTTCTGCTGCTTCTTCAATGAATTTTTCAATCAGGTTATCCGGGTAAGCAGTATAGCCCACGGCATTAGAGCCACGCAACAACATTTGGAATAAAGTATTGGGAATTGCCTGACGTAATAATTCCAGTCGTTTCCAGGGACATTCTTTCAAAAAGCGCATGGACACGTCAAAGGTTGCTCCGCCCCAAACTTCCATGCTAAATAACTGATCCCCCAGCAAACGCCCGTAACTTTCTGCCACCTGTGTCATATCATAAGTACGCATCCGCGTTGCCAGGAGGGATTGGTGGGCATCGCGAAATGTGGTATCTGTATATTGGATGGCCGTTTGCTTTTTCAACCAATCCACTACTCCATCCGCCCCTTTTTCCAGCAAGATATCTCTTGTGCCTTTTGGCACCGCCTGGTATTTATCAAACTTCGGAATGACCGGTATTCTAAATTGTGCTTTTTGCCGATCGTCGGTATATTTTACATCCGAGTTGCCATTGACGACAATATTCCCCAAATACCGTAACAATTTAGTTGCGCGATCTTTCCGCCGGGGTAATTCTAACAAGCCCGGGTTGTCTTTAATAAAATTGACAGTAGCTTTTCCTTCGACAAAAGTATCGTTGCGAAGCAGATTAAGCAGAAAGTCGATATTTGTTTTTACCCCCCGAATTCTAAATTCCCGCAAGGCGCGGTGCAAACGTTCAGCGGCACCACTCATCGTTCTGCCGTGCGCTGTCACTTTGACTAACAAGCTATCAAAATAGGGTGAAATAATCGCCCCTGGATAGGCAGAGCCTGCATCCAGCCGGATCCCAAAACCACTGGCGGAGCGATAAGCCACCAAAGTGCCGTAATGCGGTTTGAAGTCATTCGTTGGATCCTCCGTGGTAATCCGGCACTGAATCGCACAACCGCTGTAAGTAATGTCCTCCTGCTTTTCGATCCGTAAGGTAGGGTGAGACAATTCGTACCCCATGCAAACCAATATCTGAGAGCGCACCAGGTCAATTCCGGTAATTTCCTCGGTAATCGTATGTTCTACCTGGATTCGGGGATTAACCTCAATGAAATAAATATTATTCTCTGCATCCACCAGGAACTCTACCGTTCCGGCACAGCTATAATTAGCAGCTCTGCAAAGGGTCAGCGCATACTCGTACAATTTATTTTTAATTTCCTGGCTTAAGGTGACACAAGGGGCAATCTCTACGACCTTTTGAAAACGGCGTTGTACAGAGCAGTCTCTTTCAAAAAGGTGAACAAGGTTACCATGTTTATCCCCAAATATCTGTACTTCGATGTGCTTGGGGTTGTTGATGTATTTTTCGAGAAAAATGGTATCATCGCCAAAAGCCGTTTTAGCTTCCCGGCGTGCCTCTTCAAATTCCGTTGGCAGATTGTTAGCGTCCCAAACCACCCGCATTCCCCGCCCGCCACCACCAGAGGCTGCTTTGACCATAACCGGATAGCCAATTTGCGCCGCTTGTGCTAAGGCTACATCCGCAGAGCTTAGCGGCACCTTGGAATCTTCGATGAGCGGAATATCCAGTTTCCTGGCCAGTTTTTTCGTAATCACCTTATCCCCTACCTGTTCCATCGCCTCCGGATCCGGTCCGATAAAAATAATTCCTTCTTCCCGACAACGGCGGGCGAATTGTACATTCTCTGATAAGAATCCATAGCCGGGATGAATAGCTTCCACCTTCTTTTCTTTGGCTAAACGGATGATCTCCTCAATATCCAAATAAGGCTTTAGCGGCTCATCGTCCGGACCAATTTGATAACTCTCATCTGCTTTATAACGGTGCAAAGAGTAGCGGTCTTCAAAGGTGTACATCGCCACGGTACGCAACTGCAGTTCCGCTGCAGCACGCAGTATCCGGATCGCGATTTCACCACGATTGGCAACAAGTATTTTTGTGAATTTTTTATGTAGCGTCATTGTTTGTGCAAATGTTTGAAGATTTCATTTAATAGTACTAACCAGCGGAACTCGAAAGTTAACGATTCCCCGGATACTAATTGGGAATTAGAAGATGATCAACATCATCTATTAACCTAAAATAGGTACACAGTAAATTGGAAATTAGTTAGAGCAGCATAAAATAAAGTGTATCTATGGAAGATACTGACACAAGGTAAAAAAAAATTCTTTATTTGCCACGCAATCAGATTACTCCCTATCTTTACAGTCATGAAAGCACTTGTTATTCGTGAAGTAAAGCAATTCCCCAACTGGGAAGAAATTACCAGTCCCGCACCTAAGCCCGATGAGGTCATAGTCAACATCAAAGCTGGCGCATTAAACCGCAGGGATTACTTTATTACCCAAGGCTTGTATCCCGGTATTGTTTACCCTGGGGTATTGGGCTCAGACGGAGCAGGGCTGGTAGGTGATCGCGAGGTGATCATTAATCCAAATATTGGCTGGGGAGATCGTGAGCGGGTTCAGGATAAGCACTTTCACATCCTGGGAACGCCGACCTTTGGAACCCTGGCAGAACAAGTTGTTGTCGGAAAAGATCGACTACATGACAAACCTGCCCACCTGAGTATGGAGCAGGCTGCGGCTTTGCCTTTAGCGGGGATGACGGCATATCGGGTTTTGTTTGGACGCTGCCAGGCACAAGCGGGAGAGCGGGTGCTCATCTCCGGGATAGGTGGTGGGGTAGCATTATTTGCCTGCCAATTCGCGGTTGCCTCAGGCTGTGAAGTGTATGTCACTTCAAGTTCGGCAGACAAAATTCGGCGAGCAATTGATTTAGGCGCCAGGGGTGGACTTAACTATCAGGAAGAAAACTGGGCAAAAACTTTCTTAAAAGAAAATAAAGGATTTGACGTTATAATCGATAGTGCGGGCGGAGCAGGCTTTAATGAGTTGCTCCGCTTGGCTAAGCCTGGGGCGCGAATTGGTGTCTATGGTGGTACGCGGGGTGCAATACCCAAGTTGAGTCCCCAACTTGTTTTCTGGAAACAGTTGTCAATCCTGGGCTCAACCATGGGATCAGATAAAGAGTTCGGTTTGATGGTTGACTTTGTAAACCAGCATCAGATCGTTCCCGTAGTAGACACGATTTTCACCGTGGAGGAAAGCGACAAAGCCTTTGAGCGGATGGCAAAAAGTGAACAATTTGGGAAGCTTGTTTTTAAGATATAGATAAATCGTCTTAACTTCATTTTTTTGATTAAAAAATCAATAGCTATAAAAGGTAGCCACAGACTAAACTTATTTTCACCAAAGCAATTAGATGCGATTATTATTTATCATTTGCATACTCTCTCTATTTCCTTTCATCGGAAAATCTCAGGAAAGGACAACCCAGGAGATAGATCAAAATACAAATGAGGCCAAGCCTCGTATTTTTGATAACCTGGAGTTGCGTTATTACACCGGCCATATCCGACCACACCACGAGGAGATGGAGCATTGGAAGGAATACAACACACATGGCATTGAATTGCGTCTCGGCAGGCAAGCACGTGGGAATGACTACTGGGAGTGTGCCTACAAATATCCAAATTACGGTTTGAGTGCTTATTGGATAACAATGGGTAGTGATACGCTTGGGCAGGCCGGGGCCATTGCGGGCTTTACCAGCTTCCCCATGATCCGGAGCAAAAAATTTGTGACCGGCCTGGAATTAACTGCCGGCGTAGCGTGTGGTTTTAACCCTAATGATCCGGAACGCAATCCCAACAATTATGCGATTGGCTCCTACCTCAATGTCTATTTTAACTTTGGTGGATTTGCCGATTATCGGTTGAGCGATCGCTTTGGCCTGTCAGGAGGAGCGAATCTGGTGCATTTTTCTAACTCTTCTTCCCGCGCTCCTAACCTGGGAATCAACCTGCTTCATTATCACCTGGGTCTACGATACTACTTTAAACCAAACAAGGCATCTCAGGTTGCATCTACCTCCGACACCCATTTCCACGCAGTAGGTTATCATTCTCCCTTAGACCGGGACGCCTTTATTGTGCAACCCAGGGAGAAGATTACCAAGCCCTGGGGTGCGCATGCTTTTCTGGCTGCCGGCTTTCGACAGACGGCCCATACTGGCAACACCAACTATGGCACCCTAAATTTTTCTACGGATCTCACCTATCAACTTTTATATATTTCCAAACTTGCTTTTGGTCTTGACCTGATGTACGACGCTTCCAACGTTCAGTTTTATCGCGACGATATAGCACAAGGTATTCCGCACGATCCTGCTAACAATTATTTCGCTGGTTTTCATGGTGGACATGAATTACACATTAAGTGCTTCGCCATTGTCTTACATGCAGGCTACTATTTAAGAAAACCGGAA
>CBDUIU010000373.1:0-5039 GCA_965367335.1 uncultured Saprospiraceae bacterium | reverse complement strand
TTAACCACAACAAATTACAGAGTTGAGAGGAAGGGGCACTAAAATTATGAGAAAAATTAAAGAAAGCCCCATTCGGCAAACTCAAAATATCTGAACGGCTGGCAATTTCAGTATCTCCGGCATCCCATTGTCCATCTGTATTTGCGTCATAAAAATATCGAACGGTTACCGGCCTGGCATTGATATCAGGGCCATTATTAACGATTTGCCCGGCAACAGTGATTTCCTCAGAGGTCGCATTAAAGCAACTGCTTGTTACCATGACATTATCCAAGCGAACCGGATTTGGATCCACTGGTAAATTTACCACCTGCCCATTATTCGTTGAATTGATATTACCAATCGAGCAATTCCCACCGGCAGAACAAGCAACTTGATTAACACTATACGTATATAATTGTGAAGGAGTATTGGTCGAATCACAAGGATAAAATGGTGCTTGTAATTGGATGCGCATAATGGCCGAATCGTTTTGTAATAAGCCATCAGGTAAACACCAACTAAGCATTTGAAAACCAGTGATCGTATCGATATCCGGTTCTGTCAAATTCCAGCTAACCGGTTCAATGGCAATGGATGTTCCAGACTGATAATTAACATCTAAAGGTAATCGCAAACTGATTTTATCTTTATTCCCATCACTAGGTGTTGTTGTTAGGTTTTTAACTACAATGCCGATTTCTGTCGTTGCACTGGTAGCTAAGGTGCTATTTTTCTCATAGTAAATATCATATAGTTTTGTTAGCCCTCCAGAGGCCCCTGAAATAACAATTGGGGTGGTTTCCCCTACTTCAATATTCGTTGGATCCATACAGCCTTGTCGCCCTTGTAATTCGTAGTACATAATAGATCCGGAACGGAAATCACAATTGGTGGTAAAACGAAAACGAATACGGTATTCATTAGAGTCAACATTATTTACAAAACCAGGAAGTCCTTCACTATTTAAGAAAGGGTGTAAATTGGCAAAGTCATCATAGCGATAAATTTGTCCTCTGCTATTTGCACCTACATAGGTCGGATCAGCAGAAGCAGCCTGGTAAGCAGAATCGGCAGGATAAGCTATTTCTACACTGCCGGGAACTAAAATAGCTCCTCTAAAAGGCAGGATGAGGTCATTTCGCATATCGAAGGAAGTCCCTAAACCAGAGTTACGCACTTCTACCGCAATGGTCACCGTATCACACAAACCAATAGAACCCACGGGTTGTTCAGCTACGTTTGCTTCAATTACAGGATTTTGAGTAATTACAGTAAGCTGTAAAATTTCATCATCACAGGGAGGATGATCTGCTGGGTTCCAAGCACCTGTTGGTAACGCACATTCCCAACCAGCTCTGGCGTGAAAATCTGTTGTCCCACAATGGACAACAAGCGCTTTCACGCGATAGGTATTACAGTAGTCTTCAATTCCATTGAACCCATTGTCGGGCAAAATTTCTGTTGAAAATCCAAAGATATTGTTATTGTTAGTACCGTAGGTATTTAATGTTAAGGTCTCAACATTGTTAGGATCACTTATATTTTCAATAGATACGACTTGAATTGTTGCAGTACTATCTTCAATGGCCAGCCAACTCACGCCAGCACGTGCATTATTTGTTGTATTACACTGCTGAATAAGCCAAACCGCCGTATCACCGGTAAGAGTTGTTATTGGACCGGAAGTGGCATTCAAATTCAAATCAGGTGGATTGGTGTAGACTAAATCGTTATCCCGGTTATCAACAATCCGCTCCGCACAACTACCATCTCCAATAAAATTTGCATAATGACGATTGATGTAGTAAATCGTTGGATCCAGGTCATAGGTTTCATCATTATTACTGGAACGAAATGCTGATCCACAATTTGGTATAGCCCGTATGCGGAAAGAAAATGGATTAGATGTTCCATCGTTTAATGCCGGAACGGAAGTCAGGGTATCAAAACGAGCCACGTAACGCCCATCGGGAAACTGGTCAAACCCTGGCACCGTAAAATAGTTGTTTCCGTAAATAGGATGATCACTAAAACGCACCTGTGGTTCGAACACTGTAAATGCAGACAACAAAGAAGTATCAAAAGTAAAAGTAATACTATCTACTAAAATCAACTGACGAAACTCAGCACCGAATTGGGCATTATAAGCATCCACCACACTGATTAGATTATAATTCATAAAGGTCTCTTCACAGCCCGTCGGAAAACTTAATGAGGAAGGAAAACTAAACGCAGTCGTATTTCGACCAACGGTGAATGTATCTCCAAAGTTATCACAAGTTTCATCCACATTATTTACCGTTGCAAATGCATAAGCTCTTAAATTCGGAATTTCTGTAAACATGACCGGGTAAGGACCATCCGGGTTGATATTAAATAGCCCATTGAATATCACACTGTCTCCAGGGTTCAATGTAAGACCTAAAGTATTTAAACAATCATGCAAATCAAACCTAAGAACCTTAATTGAATCGACGACAGTGGTTGTTAACACACTGTTATCTATTGTACAGGTAAAACTACTTCCTGAATTTGTAAATCGTATTTCGGCAAAATCAAAGATAAAAGTTTCATCAGGTGAATTGCTCCCATCTGCGTTTCCGTAGGAAATCACAACTCCGATACTGTCACTCACTGCTGCATCGCCAACAACGCTATTAACAGTCATGCTAACCGAATCACAGGATAACGCGACATCAAGATTGGCTACACTAGGATCAATGCGTGTCGAATAGGAGGCATCAGTAAATCCAAAGGTTGTTCTATCCACGTTGAATTCGAATGTACGTAATCCTTGCGGACAACTAAATACCGTTGGTGGGCAGGGAGGGACATTAGCGTGTAATTGCGGCCCCTGAATTTTTTCGCAAAACCAATTGTGCCGACAAGTACAGTCCGGACATAATACCGCCATTTCAACATTAAAGCTAGACGGACCAACGGTCGCTGCACATGTTGGATCCAGCCCGGCGCTCATCTCATAAAAACCATTGAGCGTGGGCAGCAAAGAGGCATCATAAGTTAATGCTATGGTATCTCCAACAGTTACATTACTTAACAAAGGAATAGATGTACCACTAATAGTAAAACTAAGTAATGCTGGTATTAAATCAACTCCAGTGGGTTTTGTAATTTTTATTTCAAATACTTCATTACCACTGCAATCCCGGTCAAAATTTCTGACAAAACGATTCATTGCCCACCCCAATTGGATGGTATCCTCACTCATAAAAACATCTGTCGGTGCATCCGAAGAAAATATAGACAACAAGTTATTGACAGATAAAAAACTATTTTCGCAATTATAAACCCGTGTTTGACAGGCGTTGGTATAATCCATCCTTGCTGACATTCTGGAACTAATTGGGTTTCTGCAAGTGCCATCCATCCCCCCTGCGCCTGCTCCAGAGCAATCATAGGTATATTCGATCAGTACTTCAATTGATTCGTTAATCGGTAAATCGTCAAAATAGGTATCTCCATCAAGGTCGATCAATCCACCCGGTCCGTCCGGATCCACCATAAACAAGGGATTCCCATCGAGTGAATCCATAAAGGTAGGCCCAGGCATTGTAACCCCGGCGATCGTAATGCTCGTGATGGTAAGTGTACCATCTGTCATGGGTAGACTATTGGTTTCACAGTTTGCGGGATTTGCCATGATACCTACACCCACACCGATGGCTACGTCCACCATCGTCGCAAAACCAGCATCGGTTTCCGTTCCATCATTTGTCAGTGTGATGACTGCGTTACCGGTCTGACAATAACCGACATCCACTGTAGGTGACACACCAAAGGGTTGGAAATCAAGGTTTGCAGCACCGTTTCCAATGGTAATAAAATCCACGGTTGGAATATCTGTACAATAGCTACCATTGCACCCCCAAGAACCAATATGTAAACTGGAGCGATCTCCACTGCAAGACAAGACACAAATGTTTTCAGTAATCACAAGGCGTTCTCCCGGTTCAAAAAAGCCATCAGCATCTCCGCCTGTATTGTTCTTAAACATTGCCGAATCAAGGACGATTAAAATTAGCGTATCTCCCCCCGTAATGGTATCCTTAGTAAACGTCGTTGGCACACCATTCACTTCAATACTGGAAACAAAGATCCCAGCTCCTTGCCGGTTTTGGTATAATAACGTATCTACAAAACCATTTGCACCAGAGTTATCAAATATAATGTCCCGGCTAAAACAATCGCCTTCACGAGCGGGGCCATGGGTATTTGAAACAATTGCGGTAAAGATGGGTACGGCAAGTGCATCGCGGTATTCTGCATTTACATCTGTTTCCTGTAAGGCAGCTCCGTTTAAATCGTAAGCAAATGCCCACTCATCCTGCACCTGAGCCAAATTGTTCATATCAATGGTATCTAAATAAGCACAATCGGCAAAAACACGGTAGGTAATACGGGCAGAATTTAAGCCTAAGGGACTTAGGTTTGGAATAGAAAATATTGGATTGGCAGGGTCCGTGGCATCAACGGTTACCCCAGGTGTAGTATTCGTAACATCCAGGCCCTCAAAATAAATCCCACGAAACAAACTGACCGTAGCCTGAATATTTCCCCGGGTATTGGGGTCTCCTCCTTCTAATCCTACGATTACCGTGGCGGTGTCTGATTCACCACAGACATTGATAAAATCCGGTACAGCAGCGGCATTCTCAAATTGTACATTGAGATGATCCTGCGCCATTGAGTGGAAACAAAGGAGGGTTAAACATGCTAAAAAAATCAGTGCCTTCTTTTCCATATTTATTGAAAAGGTTTTTGTGGGTTCAATACCCATTTTGCCCTAATTTCTTTTTGGAAACGTAGAAGTGTGGAAGTATTAAGTTGAAATGGTTTTCAACTAATGGGTTGTTCAGTATTCGTTTGTTTTCAAAAAGAGTGTTTGGTTAAGTTTTGTTTCTATATCTTATTCCCTGTGAATCAAGGCTTCATACGAGAGAAAAGATATGAAGTTTTATGATCATGTTAAAAAGACTGAAAAACAGAGGGCTTAACTAGGGTGAAGGGCTAAAATCGTACCAGAATTGACAGATCAG
>CBDUIU010000372.1:0-5049 GCA_965367335.1 uncultured Saprospiraceae bacterium | reverse complement strand
AAAAAGTTGGTAATTTCCGGATTTGGATGAAACTGACTTTTTTCACAATCCCATTTTAATTTATGGACTATTTAGTTGTATTTGTTCTTGTACTTCTTTCCGGTTGTTTTAGTGGCTTGACCTTAGGATTTTTTAGCCTTAACCTGACCTCCCTGGAAAGAAAAATGAAGTTGGGAGATAAACGCGCCAAAAAAGTTTATCCCATTCGAAAAAATGGCAATTTGTTGCTTTGCACTCTATTACTGGGGAATGTAGCCGTCAATTCTGCGATGGCCATTTTTCTTGGTAACATTGCTTCGGGCTTGGTCGCAGGTATAGTATCTACCGGACTAATTGTTGTGTTTGGCGAAATCATCCCTCAGGCGGTATTTTCCCGTTTTGCCTTGACCTTAGGTTCCAACACGGTCTGGTTGGTTCGCATATTTATCTTTCTGTTGTATCCGATTGCTTTTCCATTGGCCTGGATGCTGAACAAAGCACTGGGAGAAGAGCTGGGAACGATTTGGGATAAGAAAGAAATCGAAGAAATTATCAGGTATCACGAAGATGCTGATGATAGTGAAATTGATGAAGACGAAGAACGCATTTTGTTAGGAGCACTTGCCTTTTCCGATATGACTGCGCTGCAAGTCGCTACTCCCCGTACCGTTTCTTTTCTGCTTTCTCAGGAAACAGTTATTGATGAAGCATTTATCCAAAATATAAAAGATCGCGGTTTTTCCAGGATCCCTGTTTATCAGAATGACAATGAGGATGATCTCATTGGTCTTTTGCTGGTTAAGGATTTGCTGGGCGTAGATCTAAGTGCAGCAAAAAAGGTCAAAGATTTTTTGCGACCAGATGTATTGTTTATCAAGGAGTCCATGCTGCTAGATGATCTTCTTAATCATTTTTTAGCTAAAAAAAGACATATGGCTTGTCTATTTGATGAGTTTGGCGCTTTCTCTGGTATTGTATGCCTGGAAGATATTATGGAAGAAATCCTAAAAACGGAGATCATTGACGAAGTAGATAAAACAAGAGATATGCAATCGCTTGCTGTATCTAAGAATAAAAAGGATTTACTAGGGTAGGGCTCAGGAGATCCATCTGTTTTATTCCTGAAGATTTAGGTGTTGTAAAGTAAAAAATGTGACCAAATATACTTGAACAGTCTTTACATAAAACAAATACCTAAATATGAAATTTTCAATCGTTTTAATTTTATTCTTTTCTTGTACCACTATCTTTGCTCAGCAAATTGAAATCAGTGAAGCGCCCCGAGCCAAAGAAAACAGTACCTATAATTCCTTCCTCTTTGTATTGCCTGATGTTGATAAAAAAAGGGCAGAAAAGGATTGGGAAAAATTCATCAAAGGATTTAAATCCAAAACTAAATACAATAAGAAGAGTAAGTTGTATTTTAGTGACAATGTACAAATGCCACGCTTAAGTAATGGTACATGCCCGAATTTTAGAAGATAATAATCCCAATAAAAAAACGACGGTGATTGTCTGGTTTGAATCTGGTAATAAATATATCAATTCGGAAGTAGATAGCCTGAAAGGTGCCTATGCTCATGAAATTCTAACCGAATATGCCATGACGACTTCTCAACACCATGCAGAATCCGTGGTCAAAGCGGAAGAAAACACCTTAAAGGATTTGGAAAAAGAGCTAAAAAAGCTTCAAAAAGATCATAAGGATTACCAGAAAGAAATCGACAAGGCAAAAGAAACCATTGCTAAAAATGAAAAGAATATTAGAAGTAATGAATTAAACCAAAAAAATACGGAGAACACGATTAAGGTGCAAAAAGAAGCAATGGAAGCAGCCAAAGCCAATGTTAAGAAATTTATCCTCTAACTTATGTCTATATGAAAAATATTCTTGTTGGAATTAATTTCTCTTCAGAATCTGCCATAGTACTCAATTTTGCACAACGTCTGGCTCAATATCATGGTGTTGATCTGGTCGTTGTTCATGTCTTGGATTATAAGGATTCTGCAGTTATGAATCTGCGGGAAGATAAACACAAAGCCAATAGCCAGGCAATGGATGAATTCTCTCGGCAAAAATTGGAACAGCTGGAAGAATTCGCCTGGACCCACCACACCAAACAATACCATGATGTAGAATTGAAGATCATTGTGAATTATGGCTATCCACAAGAGACGCTTCGTAAAATTGCCCATCAACAGAACTGTAGCCTCATCGTAGTCGGTAAGTTGACCAAAAGCAAAGAACGCTTCTTTGTGGATGTGCCGGACCAGCTGATCGATTGGTCGCCTTGTCCGGTTTTCATTGTCCCGGAAGAGGCTCATTTTCATGCTTTTCAACGTATGGTCTATGCCACAAATTTTATTTTAGAAGATTGTGCGTCGATCCTTTACCTAAAGCCTTGGCTAGCCATTTTCGACGCGGAATTGATTTGTTTGCATATCTGCAAAGACCAGGAGGACCAGCGCCGCGCAAAGCGTAAAATGGAAATTCTACGACAACTTTTTCCTCAGGATAATATTACTTTTCGAACGGTTATCAGTGATGTGGAAAAGGGCATAGATCGCTACGTGAAATTGACAAAGTCTGATTTGGTTGCCACAACTCACCGGAATCGCAACTTTTGGGAAAACATTTTTGACTCCAGTACGAGTAAGGCCATTGCCAGGGATGTGGCAGTCCCCATGCTTATTTTCCAAAAAGATTAAGTACTTAAAGGAGTGCTTAATGTATACTGATTCTTAATTATTTTATATCTTCTGCTCTTTACCAGGGTATTCAGTACCAGGCTTATTATCGTTTATTTAAAGTGTTCGTATGAGTTTCCAGGAATTTCTCGAGTTTAGTTTTTTGAATATGGGTGACTTCCACCTGAGTTTGTGGAAAGTCATTGTCGCCACGCTGATTTTGCTATTAGCCCGGTTATTTGTAGCCATAATAACAAAGTTCATCAGGCGGTATTCTCAAAAGAGAAAACTGGATCATGGACGTCATTACGCCTTCCAGCAATTTGCTAAGTATATTATTTATACCTCTGCACTATTAATGGCATTGGAGGCCATTGGGATACAGCTTTCTGTCGTGTGGGGTGGCGCGGCAGCTTTGATGGTGGGTATCGGCCTGGGCTTGCAACAAACATTTAATGATTTGATTTCCGGCTTGATCCTGCTCATTGAAGCAACCGTCGAAGTCGGTGATGTCATTGAGGTCAATGGCTTGGTAGGTACTGTAACAGATATTGGGATTCGGACGTCAAAAATTATTACCCGAGACCGGATTTCTATCATTGTCCCCAATTCTAAATTGATCGGAGATAATGCGGTCAACTGGAGTCATGATCCGCAGCCAACACGTTTTCAAGTCTATGTAGGAGTAGCCTATAGCTCAGATATAGATCTAGTAACTAAATTGTTGTTAAAGGCCGCTCATGAGCATCAGGGCGTCCTCAATACACCTAAACCAACCGTCCAGTTTAAGGATTTTGGTAACTCGTCACTAGATTTTGTTTTACACATCTTCAGTGAAGATTATTTGGGAATTGAGTTTGTGAAAAGTGACTTGCGTTATAAAATCACTCAACTCTTCCGGGAACATAAAGTAGAAATTCCATTTCCGCAACAAGATATTTGGTTGCGGAACGGGGAGGGGTAGAGGGGAGAGGGGCCAAGGGGGCCATAGGGGTACTTCCCCCTCTGTTACCTTTGGCCCCTCTCCCCCCTTTATAATCACTGTATCCCTAAGTGCAAGATCCGCGCACCCGTCTGGCTGATAGGGCTAACACTTTTTCCGATCACAATACCGTTTTCCGGAGCTTTATAGTGTTTAACTACGTCTCCAAAGATATTTTGCATAGTTGCGATGATCTCTCCTTTTTTTACAAAATCCGTAACACCGGGGTGAACGGTGAGAATGCCTCCCGTATCCGTATACATCCAAAATGACCTTTTGCAGATGACGGTCTCTTCGACGGGCTCTTCGACTTCACAATCAGTCATTCCTAAAAAGCCGAGGACATTATGAATGCCGGTCAGGCCATCTCTAATTACCCCTTTTTGAAAAGTGTTGGGATTGCCTACTTCCAGCGTTATTGCAGGGATACCCATTTCATCAGCAGTACCTCTTAAAGTACCATCGCTGGGAGGGTTGTGGACAATGATCTGGGCATTCTGAAGCATCGCCATATTGTGGACATTTTTGTCGTCCATGTCAGCGCGGATATAATAAGAATTTACCCGGCCATTGCTGGCAGTATGTAAGTCAATGAGGTAGTCAAATTCTTTGATGATCTTATTGACAATGCGCCAGGCGTAGATATCGCTGACTGTACCCTCGGGTTTGCCCGGCATAATATGGTTGAGGTCTTTTCCGTCAATAAATCGTCTTTTTTTTCTCAATAAGGAAGGAACATTAATCACCGGGACGCCCACAACGGTACCATTCAATTCTTTTACATCCAGTTCTTTGAACAATCTTTGGATTACCGGGATCCCGTTTAATTCATTGCCGTGTACTGCTGCGGTAAGCCCCATGACAGGGCCTGCTTGTAAGCCCCGGGCAACCATAATTGGAATTTGGACCGGCACACCCATTCCGTCAGTAACAATATGTAGCCAGTATCGACCTATAGTGCCGGGTTTTGTCGATTCAACGTTTAATTCTCGCAGAACTGGCGAACTTTCATTCATTTTCAATAACATGTTTATCTACTGATTTTTCTGTGATAAATTGCCAGAGCTGATCTCCGGCTATTTTTATGATCGGCAGCTCACTTGCCCGGTCAATGGCTGGTAAACCACCAATACTTGTGGTATTGATTTCCGACAATACTCGTTTACCATCATCATCTTCTAAGGTATCCACGCCGTACATCACAATGCCTTTACGTTTGAGCTCCGGATGGAGTCGTTCTATGATATGCCGTTCATCCTCATCTGCTTCAGACTGATGTGAACTGCCACCCATGGAAACATTACAGATCCAGGAATCTTTAGGAGGAAGCCGTAAGGAAGCCCCCATGATCTTACCGTTGATTACCACAATGCGCTTGTCTCCATTGGCTACTTTAGTTA
>CBDUIU010000371.1:0-5065 GCA_965367335.1 uncultured Saprospiraceae bacterium | reverse complement strand
CATTTGGAGGTATCCAATTGACCCGCATTAAATTCGTCATTAAACACAAGTTGATACTGACTGGTATCACAAGTAACAGGACCGCCTGGCCAGCTGATCTCTGCCTCATTACAACTTTGTGCAGTCAAGGAATAACTCACCAAACAAGATATAAGCGAAACAAATAAAAAGCTTAATTGCTTTAATCCAATAAATGTATCCATAGCTAATTTAGTCGGCTTTAATTAAGAACGCAATTTGTCATCTGTGTCTTCCATTCGATAAGTCAAAGCTCCGGATGGACAGGTTTTGACCTGATTGATGATCGCTTGCGTAGTCGCCCCGTCAGGGTTGATCCAGGGTCGCGCTTTGGGGTCGTAGACAGCTGGCAATGTCTGCACGCAAATGCCGGAATGAACGCACAGATGAGGTTTCCAAATGATCACCACTTCTCCATTGCTGTATTCCAAAGCTTTTGGTTGTAAATTGCTGGTTTGCGGTTCCCGCTTTTCCAAAACTTGCCAATATGGATGCCGTTCAATATATTTTTTCACATAAGGACAATAGACCTTCAAGCGATCACCACTCCCGTTGATCGCCTTCAGGACTTCTCCGGTTAGTTTTCCTGCCAGCCCTTTTCCAGCTAATGCTTTCGGAACTTCCGTGTGAAGAATTGAAATAAGCCCGGGACTCCTTTTGTACTCAATTTTTGCAATTTCACCATCAATGTGAAATTCATATTGATTGGCTTCTTTGTTATCAATTAGGTCATAGTTATCAGGCATGGAAAAAATTGATTTAAAGTGAAAAAATTAAGATTGATTTAGAATCGCAATCTGACCACAGTGGTAGATGTCATGCTGAATTATTCCTTCTAATAGTTGACCAAAAGTATATTTATCATATCCCGGCAACTTCAACAACAACCAATCATCACTTTTGTCCTTCAACGCTACCAACAAGTCTTTTTGGTTTGTATTCAAGTCATTTCTTATTTGGGAAAACGCTTCCAATGAATAGGACTTGCCTTTGTTCCAATCCTGAACTGAGTTGATTTCAATTTGATAACGTTCATTCCCTTGTATTTTTTCCAAAGTATACTTTCGCCAAGCCACCATATGTTCCAGAATCATCCCTATAGAATTTCCTCCGTTATTTGCATTGGGATCTTTTACCCGGTCGAGCACTTCATTAACCGAGTTCCCCAGCCAGGGTTGACCGTCAAGCGACGTTTTCAGTTGCTGTATGAGATAACTAATGTTCATTTGGGTAAAAATAAGTAAATTCGCCACCTAATCAAAAATACCTGTGTTCATGAAACAACCATTAGTCAAACCACTGGATCGGACTGCAAATAAAGAAGCGGAAACTATGGCCGCATTTTACGAGGAAACGCTGGGCTTCACTCCTAATAGCCTTTTCACGATGATGCACCGACCTCGTATTGCTGCTGCCTTTTTGGAAATGAATCAGGCTGTGATGGAAAACAAAGGTAGGGTCACCAGTGCCTTGAAGCGCCAAATCGCTTACCTCTCCAGTATGACTACCGGCTGTCGTTATTGTGAAGCACATGCTATCCGTGCTGCTGTTCGCTACGGCTCGGAAGAAGATAAGCTACAAAACATTTGGGAATACAAAACTTACGCTGCCTTCTCTGATGCGGAACGGGCTGCATTTGACCTGGCAATTGCGGCATCCCAGGTACCTAATGCGGTCAATGATGAAGTGGCAGAAAATATGCGTCGATATTGGAATGAAGGAGAGATTGTTGAGATTATGGGTGTAATTGCGTTGTTTGGTTATTTGAATCGGTGGAACGATAGCATGGGGACTCAGTTGGAAGATCCAGCCGCAAATGATGGACAAAATCTATTGGGAAAAGCAGGATGGAATATTGGAAAACATAATTATTAGACTTGTTCTGGCCTAGCTGATCGAGCGAAATGAAAAAAATATTATTCTGGACAAGGCAAATTTTGCAGGCATAGCCAATCCTCAATAGCTATCGGGAACGGCGAACAAATTTAACGTAGTACAGGATATAATTTGCTCATTGTAGCCGATTGAGATGGGCCAGAACAAGTCTATTGAGGGAAGTTTCCGGGTTTAGCAATCCCCGTCTTTGCTTTTTTACCAAACAAAATTCACATTTAATAATCTCCTATATCACAATTTACTTACGAACAGCATAGATTAACTCATCTTCTACCCTACCGTTTTTCTCAATGGTCCCTTTCAAACGAGCTTCCAAATGAAATCCAGCCTTTTCCAGGACACGTTGTGAGCCTAAATTAGAGCCATACGGTCTTGCAAATATCCGATTGATTGGAAAGTTGTTAAAACCATAATCGACCATCCGGCGAATAGCTTCCGTCATTATGCCTTTACCCCAATAAGGTTCTGCCAGCCAGTATCCCATTTCCGCATTATTGTGAAAAACATCTGTTTGTGGATGAATGCCGATGGCTCCAACAGCCTGTCCATTGATATCAATTGCTTTAATACGGAGGGGCTCACTACTTGTAGCCATCTCTATAAATTCCCGCCCGTCTTCTTCCTTGTAGGGATAAGGAAAGCCGTCTTGTAAATTATTTGCAATTTTAAAGTTATTTGCAGCATGCACAAGGCTGTCTAGGTCATCGATTATCCAGGGACGAAGGGTAAATTTCATGGCAAGCAATATTGTTTTAGTAGCAAACACTTCAAGTTTGGAAATTAGTTCCATGTAATATTTACTAAGCCAAGTAATTCCGCAGAATTTCACTTACCGAATTCGATCTTGTTTATAGTGTCTGCGAAAATTCCGCTGTCCTTTGCGGGTCATTTTGTTCATTTCTTTATACTCATCCGTTTCGATTTCAGCGGCAATCCACTGCATGAGTATTGGGAAATCAGATTGGGAAATACGACGTTCGATGCGAAAAGGAAATATCTTTTTGATAGGGAATTTTGAGTTTAGACGAAAACTCAATTGGTAGAAGTTAGAGAAATCCCGACCATCATTTGTAGCGGTCTGAATGCAGAGTGCATGTGGTTCGGTGGAAAGGTCTTCTTCTTTGATCAGCCAAGGATGAAGACAGGTGTCAATATCCAGATAACGTAACAGTAATAGTTTTCTGCTGGGAATTTTCTTTTCCCTTGTCCACCAGACGCCCTCCACGGCTTCCATGGCAGTATAGGTCTCGGTTTCAGTATCCACCACACCCAATTCTTCTAACTTTTCTTTTAATAGCTGAGTCATAGCAACTTCATATGGCAATTCACTTTGAATAGCGGCAATGCCGAGTTGAACCCCAAGTAAATTGGAATAGAGATCTTCCGCTGAAAAGCTAGAATATCGCTCTGGCAACATAGGAATATAGGAGGCCCCAAACCAGGTTGCTATCTCATGCCAGATCGACAAATCAAAGGCGATTCTACCCGCAATAGCAATTTGGTCATTACGGTCAATGTCATCAGGTACTTCTAACCAAAGCATTTTTTGCCCCCCTTCATTCCCCAATTTTTGCTTGATCATTTCTCCATCCATACCACTTTGCATAAGAGAGAAAATGTACGCGGTCCAGTCCGCATTATCTCTTAAATGCCCCAGGTCGATGAAGCCACCTCGTTGAGTATATACGATGCCATTTTGTTCCTGGTCCAAACTCGTGATTGCCGTAATTTTCATAAAAGGCAACCCAGCCATTTTTACATCAGAGCCGAAAGAACAACAAGGCCGAATGATCTTTGGAGGAGGCGAGGCAAGTTGGTTGGCATTAAGCTCAGGGGGATTAGCATCTACTGACACGGATGCCATGATTGAGAGGAGAATCAAATGAAAAAGCAACACTGAACGGTGAGTTCTCATTATCAATTATGAGTTACTTTAAGGAAATTTAATGCAAAAGTAAAGAATTTCAGCCATAAATGGCGATCAACGTGGAATTGGCGTACAGTACACATTGCGTTTTTGCACAAATAACTTTTCCAGATCACTAAGTAACCCGTCCCCATTTTTTATCTTTCTTCCATCTAATTCCGTAATCGGCGTCAACTCCCCCATAGTCCCGGTGGCAAAAACCTGATCAGCCGTATATAGTTCCGTTAAAGAAATATTTTTCTCCACCACCTGAATATTTAATTCTTTAGCCAGCTCGATGATCAATCCACGAGTGATGCCCGGCAGACAAGCATCAGCATGTGGCGTATATAATTGGCCATTTTTTATCATAAATATATTTGTACCGTTTAATTCAGCAGCAAAGCCATTATGATCTAACATTAAACCTGCATCGGCTCCGGCAACATTGGCCTGCAGCTTAGCCTGAATGTTATTCAATAAATTATTGTGGTGGATCTTAGAATCTAAGAAAGCAGGGTTATTTCGCCTAATGGTACTTGTAATTACCTTGATCCCACTATTGTCATATACCGGCGGCTTCCATTCTGCTAAGACGATCAAGCAACAGCCAGCCTGGTTTACCCGGGGATCCATACCGGAGGTAATTTTCTCACCTCTGGTCAAGGTTAAACGCATATGGGTATCCGTATACATCTTGTTTGCATTCAAGGTCTGAAAGATAGCTGCTTTAACTGTCTCCCGATCAGGTACTCCCTGAAACCAAAGTGCATGAGCTGAATCAAAAAGTCGATCCAAATGACGATCAAGGACAAACACCCCTTCTTTGTATACCCGGATTCCTTCCCACACCGCATCACCGCCCTGGACGGAGCTATCAAAAACAGAGACCTTGGCCTCATCACGATGATAGAGTCTATCCTTGACAAAAACCTGGATATCTTTGTTGCGAGGATCGAATTGTTGGAGCATCTTTTATAAGATTAATGATAAATAAAGAATGGGCAAATATAATATTATCAAAGGAATTCTTGGTTCGTAAACTTCATAAGTGGTTGGATAAAAAATACTTTCGATTTAAAGAATAAAACATACAGGCAATTGTAAAAAAAGAGTGTCCGTTAGACGAACACTCCGATTTATTTATAGAGAGGCCACGGGGCCTCTTAAGATATCTTATTTACTAAGCTTCAACAAAGCTTTTAACCGGAACAACCCATCCGTAAGTGTCTTCAATTGTTCCAA
>CBDUIU010000370.1:0-5069 GCA_965367335.1 uncultured Saprospiraceae bacterium | reverse complement strand
CCCACCTGCATAGGATGTTTCATCCAGCGTGAGCAAAAGCTTCAAATCCGGTTGAATATTTTTATAGTTATACCACTCATCCTCGCGCTGCCAACGATCCGGCAAGTGAGCGGTGGAGAGGTGACTCCCATCTTCCAGTTGGATCCAGGCCCTTTGGATTTCCGGGTGGCTGTCAAAATACGCGCCCACCAATTTGCCATACCACGGCCAGTCATACTCCGTATCTGCAGCCGAATGTATACCGACAAAGCCGCCGCCACCACGGATAAAGCCTTCAAAGGCTTCTTGTTGTTCCTCATTCAGCACATCACCGGTGGTATTGAGAAAAACAACCGCTTGATATCGGGCCAGGTTCTCTGAAGTGAAAGCCGTAGCATCTTCTAAAGTGTCGACTTTCCAGTCGTTTCGCCAACCCAATAGCCATAGTGTATGCTTGCCATTGGATATACTTTCATGACGGTTTTCTACTGTTTTTGAAAAAACTAAAATACGGATTTGATCAGGATCTTCACAGTTGGAAAAAAATAAACAAATGGGAATAAAAATTAAAATAAAATATCGCATAATGCTCTTTTGATTTAAAGTTGTTTACTTATCACTCATTGACAGCCTACCGGTAATAGTAAAATTTCTTCAGACTACTCGAAATCGGCAGGCTGATCTTAGGATCATTGTAAAGGGCTTGGCAATCCTACGGTTTTTCTACCTCAAAGCTAGTACAGTTCCACATTTTTTCTTAAAATTACAGTAATAAAATATTAGATAATTTTTTCAGACAACTTCAGTGAAAAAGATGCGTTACATGCATTATCACTCGAATTTTAAAATATCTTTCCATATGAAAAATTTTTGTTTGTTGGTCTTTACTTGTTTTAGCCTGCACCTGATGGCCCAGGTCGATACAAAAACTGAAACAACTTATGAATTTACCATGGACAAAACGGTAGATTGTACCCCTGTAAAAAGTCAAGGAAAAACCGGCACCTGCTGGAGCTTTGCTACGTCCTCCTTTTTGGAGTCAGAGTTGATCCGCAAGGGAAAGGGTAATCACGACTTGTCAGAAATGTTTGTCGTCAGAAATATTTATAAAGATAAGGCAGTGAATTATGTGCTACGCCAAGGTAAGGCGCAATTCAGTCAGGGTAGCCTGGCACATGATCCCATCCGGGCTGCTAAAAAGCATGGACTGGTTCCTGAAGCAGTCTTTATGGGCAGGGAAAATGCCGACGATCGCCATGATCACGCCGAATTAAGTGCTGTGCTCAAAGGCTTCCTCGATGGAGTGATCAAGCAAAAGAAACTTAGTAATAAATGGCTGCCAGCATTCGAAGCTATTCTTGATGTGTACCTCGGCGCTGCACCTCAACAATTTGAATATGAGGGTAAATCTTATTCTCCCAAGCAATTTGTTAGTAAGATGGACGTGAACCCGTCGGATTATATTAGTCTCACTTCTTATTCTCATCATCCGTTCTATGAGTCTTTCGTCTTAGAAATTCCGGATAATTATTCTAATGGTGACTTTTATAACCTTCCAATGGATGAGTTGCTACAGGTCATTGACCATGCCGTTGCAAATGATTTTTCTGTGGCTTGGGACGGAGATGTCAGTGAGAAGGGCTTTGATGCGCGGAAAGGCATTGCTGTCCTCCCGGAAGATAGTAAACGCGAAGATTTATTTGAGGTACCCGGAGCAGAGCAGACCGTAACTCAGGAAATGCGCCAGGAAACGCTTTACAGCTATGATACCACGGATGATCACCTGATGCACCTGGTGGGAACAGCTAAAGATCAAAAAGGAACCCAATACTACCTGATCAAAAACTCCTGGGGGACGATTAGCCCGCACGAAGGTTTTATTTACATGTCTAAGCCTTATGTCCAGTTAAAAACTGTGGCGATCATGGTGCATAAGGATGCACTACCCAAGGGGATCGCGAAGAAGTTATTCTAGTGTTTGCACGCAAAGGTCGCAAGGATCGCAAGGGTTTGATTAACGAAAAAAAGACCTTCGCGACCTTTGCGACCTTTGCGTGATTATAACAGGCAGGGATAGGGTCATTTAAAACTAATGGCTCTCTAAGAATCACTGAAACACCCTAGGAACTAACCCCCTCAAATCAAACCCACATCACTCATTACTTCCACCAAGCCCGGTCCATCATGGGCCATTAATTCACGAATCGCTGCGGATAAGGCTTCTCGCTTAGTCACCCGAATGCCTAGTGCGCCACAGCTGCTGGCATAATCTGCGAAGTTAGGATTAACCAGACTGGTGGCCCATACATCAAATTCCCCGGCTCGTTGTTCTTTGGAGATTTTCCCCAGTTCATTGTTATTGATAATGATGGTCTTAATGGGCATGTTGTATTTAACGGCGGTCGTGAGCTCGGCCAGGTATTGGCAGAACCCACCATCTCCGGCAACGGCAATGATCGGCCTGTCCTCTCCAACGGCAGCCCAGGCACCCATGGCCGCCGGAAAGGCAAATCCAATGGAACCTAAATATCCGGACATTAAAAAGCTGTGTTCCCGGGTTTCAAAATATCGACCAAAGGAATAAGCATTGTTGCCTACGTCCACACACATCACAGCGTTTGCCGGAGCTTGTTCGGTTAGCTCCTGGAATACAGCTATCGAGCTGATCCCCTTGCCCCGGTCTTCTAACAATCGTTTTGCCTTTTCTTTTCTCCATATCGACCAACGATTGGTAATTTCATCGCGTTGGTCTTCTTTATTATCCCTTGTTTGCACCTCCTGGCTCAGTAACTCTACAGTCACGGATATTTCTCCCCACAAGGCCGCATCGATTTTGTGAAACTTACTGAGTGCCAATGGGTCAAAGTCGATTTGTATCGTTCGTTTTTTCGGGGTAATGCCCGTGTGCTTGGAAAACGACGCACCAATGACCAACAATACATCAGCTTCATTCATAAACCAGGAGGCAATGGGCGTTCCACTTCTTCCTAATACGCCACACCCCAGTGGATGTTGATCGGATATTTGACCTTTTCCTTTGAATGTCGTCATCACCGGTGCATTCATTTTTTCGGCAAAAGCAATTACTTTCTCCATATGGAAACGTGCACCATGCCCTACGATGATCACCGGTCGCTTTGCTTCATTGAGAAGAGCTACGGCCTGGTCCAATGAGCTTTTGGGAGGAACAATCTGCATGGGAGTAATCCGGCCTTCTGGTGTCTGTGATTTTTCATCTTCGGCAACTGGAAGGGTTTGAACTTCATCTGGAAATGTGAGATGAGCCACATCCCGTGTCAGAATGGCATGTTTGATGGCGAGCGTCATTAGTTCTGCGTGTTTACTGTTATGTTGCACACGATGATTGAAAGCAGCCACTGCCTGAAAAGCATTGACGAGATCCAGTTCCTGAAAATTACCAGTGCCGACGACTTGTGTCGCTACCTGTCCGGTTAAAGCCAGGATAGGCGCCCGATCGACCTTGGCATCCCACAGTCCGGTAAACATATTTGTCGCTCCGGGGCCGGCGATGGCAAAACAGGCCGCCGGTTTGCCGGTTAATTTGCCGTAAGCAGATGCAGCAAAGGAGGCTGCTCCCTCATGACGAATACCGATAAATTTTAAGTTTCCTTTTTTCTCCTGACGACGCAGGGCATCAGCAAGACCCAAGTTGGAATGTCCGACCATACCAAAGACACGGTTGACGCCCCAGTTTACCATTGTTTCTACCATAATGTCGGTAATGGTCATCTTGTGCACTGGCTCCGGTGAAAGACCAACGTAGATGCCATCTTCCCGTTCTTCTACGGCATAGGTTTCCACGCCATCATCAAAGCCTGGTGCTTTTCCCGTACAAGGGTGAAAGTCCCAACCATGCCAGGGGCAACGTAACAAGCCATTTTCAATGCTTCCTTCCCCTAACGGCCCTCCCTGATGCGGACATTTATTGTTGAGTGCACAAAATTTACCTTCAAAACGGGCCAGACAAACGCCGGTATGACCAGCGGTAACCGTCATCACCCGGCCTTCTGCCAACTCATTAGTGTCGGATAAGACTTTGTGCCAAATTAATTGATCTTTCATTATTATGGAGTTATTTTTTTAGCTGAATCTGATTCCTATTTACATACAGTACATCCCAATCTAACAATTTACTTGCTTTTCCATCAATTTGGACCTGTTCGGCTACGAATGGTAAAATGTCATGATTTAAAGCCGCACCGGTTTCATCTAATAAGAGAAAGTAGCGATATTCATCGGATGGGTTGTTTTTTACCGGACGAAAAACAGGCGGGATACCTCCGCTGATACATCGAATCGCACAGCTTTTGTGAATCTTACCTTCTCCCGGTTTCATTACCCCGAAATAGCACTTGGGATCAAGTATTTCACCCTCCAGGGAAATTGTCTCAAAGGCAGAAAGGGTAGGGGGCGGGATGCCGGGATTCTTATTTTTACCAATAAACGCTGCTTCCTGATCTGTTAATTCCAACAATGTTTTCCCATCTCCATAGATCAGTGTGCCCGCCAAGGTGATTTGCTGGCCGGATAAATTGCCTTGCGCTTTTTCAATGTTTTCCATAATTCCACGGGCTCCGAATTTCCCATAACCTACCAGGAGTATGTTGTCAGAATAAGCGGCGGGAACTTGCCCCGGATCAGCCAACAGCATAGGTAAAGGGGCCTTGAGATAGGTGCCGGAAAATTGTTTGACCTGACCGAATTCAAAAACATGGCTACTGAATGGCTTTTGCAAGGCAACAACAACAAAGGCTAAAAGCAACAGTATAGCCAAACAGCCCCAAACGACTTTTTTGAGAAAAGCACGGGTGGCGTCCGGCATTTTTTCTTGCCAACCAATATAAAAGTCCTTGTTGTTTTTCATATTCAGGAGGGGTTTATAAGGGCTGGAGAAACAGGAGTGCCCGGAGGATTTGGCTTGGGGTTGACCCATACCTGTCCGTCAACTACTTCAACGGCATAGGTATTGACCTTTTCGTCAAAAGGTGGCGGTGACTGACCATTTTCCGGCAAATACTGATACCCATGCCAGGGACAGGTGATACAGCCATCAATAATTTTTCCTTCAC
>CBDUIU010000369.1:0-5071 GCA_965367335.1 uncultured Saprospiraceae bacterium | reverse complement strand
CAATTAATGATGTAATTGGACCCACAAATTCTTTGACGGCACAATTATCTTATGCCTATCGGATACCTGTGGGTAAAAAGGCGCGATTGTCTATAGGTCTGAATGGAGGTGTGACCAATTGGAGAGCCGATTGGACGGAATTGGAAACCCAAAACCAAGGTGATGATGCTTTTTCTGAGACTCAGCCTAGTTATTGGCTTCCTAATTTTGGAGTGGGACTGTATTTTTTTATGCCGCGATTTTATTTTGGTGTGTCCAGCCCCCATTTGATTGAACATGATTTGAGGGAAGAAAATATTAACACAGATGTTTGGGCCAGACAGTATAGACATTACTACGTTTCTATTGGTGGTGCCATTCCGGTATCCGGTGATGCCGTAGTATTTAAACCTTCATTATTGGTTAAGAATACGGGGCTATTGAGTAGCTCCAATAAGGATCTAGCCTTTCAAAATATAGGTGCGCCTACAGAAATTGATGTGGATCTATCCTTTCTGTTTTATCAGTCTTTTTGGATTGGAGCATCTTTTCGTTCGGCAATTGAAAAATTTACGGATGAGAGTAGTTCCTATGATTCGGTAGACCTTTGGATGTCTTACTTGCTCAACAACGGACTACGGATAGGAGCTGCCTATGATTACTCGCTAAATGAGTTAAATAATGCGACTAATGGTTCCTTTGAAGTTATGCTAGGATATGATTTTAATTTCAATAATAAGGAGGTTTTACATATACGTTATTTTTAATATACGTAAGAGTTTTAATCAAACACATGCTAAAGAGAAGAACACCTGAATTCTTCAAAGACAAAACACTTGACAGTATGAAATTTTTTAAATCGGTGATGACAGTTTTGGTATTACTAGCACTGTCCACCACGATGCTGGAAGCTCAAGGGAGCAAACTCAAAAGAGCCCGTAAGTACATGGACGAACTCAACTACCAAGAGGCGATTCCATTACTTAATCAATATTTAGAAAAAAACGAAGACCTGGAAGCCAAGATATATTTGGCAGAAAGCTATCGCAAAGTGAATGATTCGGAAAACTCCGAATATTGGTATGGCCAGGTAGTCCGTGATCCAGGTGCACAACCCGTTCATAAGTTGTTCTACGGACAAATGTTGCAGAAAAACGGTAAATGCGACCTGGCTAGGGAATGGTACGAATCTTATGTAAGAGAAGTGCCCACGGATACTCGTGGTCAGTTTTTATTAAAAGCATGTGATTACGAGGAAGAGTTAATGACTAAAAACGCTGGTGTTTACGAAGTTAATCACCCGAGTTGGAATTCTAATTTGGATGATTTAAGCCCTGCTTTTTTTGGTGACGGAATCGTATTCGCTACTGAAAGAGATCAAGGTGGAGCGATTAAACGTACCAGTAGCTGGACGGGCAATCCTTTTCTATCTATTTATTATGTAGATGCTAAGGATGAAGGTGAGGAATGTGGAAATTATCAATACGGTACACCTAAACGTTTTGCACAAGAATTGAACTCTAAGTTTCACGATGCTGCTGTCACTTTTTCTGGTGATCAGAAACAAATATATTTTACCCGAAATAATTATGATGAAGGTAAAGTCGGCAAAAGTGATGATGGATATGTCAAATTAAAGGTTTATTCTGCTTCTATTTCTGGTGAATCCTGGAAAGATTTGCAAGGACTTCCATTTAATAGTGATGAATACTCAGTGGCTCACCCAGCTCTGACACAGGATGGAAGTCGTTTGTTTTTTGCTTCCGATATGCCTGGTGGTTATGGTGGCTTAGACCTATATGTTTCGGAGAAGCAAGGTGGTAGTTGGGGAATCCCGGTTAATCTTGGACCAGCAATTAATACCGAAGGACATGAAATGTTTCCCTATTACCAAAAAGATGGTCGTCTTTATTTTTCATCGGATGGACAGATTGGCCTGGGGGGATTGGATCTTTTTTATATGGATGACAAAGGAGATGGCCAGTGGGGTGAAATTGTGAACATGGGTGCTCCTATTAACTCTACCTCTGATGATTTTGGAATTGTTTTTAATGAGTCAGGCACATGTGGATTCTTTACTTCAGATCGCGCCGGCGGGGCGGGTCGTGATGATGTTTACAGTTTTAAGAAAATCGCATCTCCGGTGGAAGTTTTTGTTTACGATGAAGCTACTAAAGAACCGATCGAAGGTGCCTATGTTCTGGATGAATGTACTGGCGATACCTTAACGACAAACGTAGAAGGTAAAGTCATGGTGGATATGAAAATGGACCTCTGCTGTAACTTCAAAGCCTCGAAAGAAGAATATCAAGGGAACGAGAAAGAAGGTTGTACTAAGGACATTGCGATTGGAGAGCCAGTCTTCGTCGAAATTCCATTAAATCAGGAGTCTGCTTTCAAAATTGAAGGTGGCGTTTTTGATGCAGCCACATTTTTACCTTTGCCCGGAGCTACGGTAACCTTAACAAATGATTGTGGAGAAGAAGAGCAGACGATAACTGCTGATGAAAAAGGTTTATTCGAGTTCGAAGTAAACGAGGATTGTTGTTATACCGTGAAAGGAACAATGACTGATTACCTATCTAATAAAGTAGTTGATCAGTGTACCCGCGGTCAAGAGACTTCGCTTACGATGCAAGTGACATTAAATCTTCAGCCCACTAAACTTACAGAAGAAGCAATTACTGCTAACGAAAATTTAGAAAATCGAGAGCCAGGTCAGATTGATCCAACTGGTATTGATCCCGAAAATAAAAATGATGACGGAGGGATTGCAGGAAAATTTCGGGATGTAAGATATAACCCTGACACGGATAGATATGAAACAAAAAACGGGGAACCGGCTGAAGGTTGGATTGCTAACGCATTTTATAAAGATGGAAAAATTACCGATGGAGAGGCTCCTTCTCCGATAGACCAAGTTGTCGAAAATGAGACTTTTGATGAAGGCCCAAGTAATGGTGGCGGTAAAATTGGTGAACCGGTAGCTTATCTACTTCACATCTATTATGATTTTAATCAATCTTATCTTCGTGAGGAAGCAGACCCTGAATTAAATAAACTGCTTACTTTGCTTCAGGATAACGAGGAGTATATTGTAGAGATAGGTTCACACACTGATTCACGTGGTTCTTATGCCTATAACCGGGTATTATCTCAAAGACGTGCTGAATCTGTAGTGCGTTGGCTTACCAAACACGGAGTTGATCGCAATAGATTAGTTGCTGTAGGTTACGGAGAAACACGTAATGTCAATAAATGTAAAAATGCGATTCCTTGTAGCGAACAAGAACATCAGATGAACCGTCGTACAGAGTTCCGTATTCTTGGATCGATTGCAGATGGTTATGACGTAAGGGAGATGTCTAGACAACGTAAAAAGGAAAATGTAAAAACAGTTCCTTGCCATAGTTGCCCATTTTAATCGTATAGAATTAAGGCAATTTGCCTATAAAAGGGTGATCATCTAACCGGTGGTCACCCCTTTTTATTTTAAGGAATCTGGAACTTGCTCATTAATTCTTTATCACTTTTATAGCCCACCGGTTCTTACTCGTTTTTATTTCTAAAAAATAGACACCTGCGGCTAAGCCTTCTAGTTCTAATATTTGTTTTCCTTCTAATTCATTTTTTGAAAATACCAGCTGACCACCTGTATTGAAGATAGTGATGTCCACTAATAGAGAAGAAGTAAATGTTAATTGATGGTGGAATGGATTTGGGAAGACTTCGATATTTACGCTTGGAGGTAAAGCCCCAGAAGTGGTACTACAGGCACTTTTAAAACTTAGCGTATCAGTAAGCGTCATTTCGGCACTACAATTAGCCCGTAAGAAATATTCGTAATCACTGCAGTCGTTCAGGTTTGTAAACCGATAAGGCGTTTCCACTTCAGTAATCAGGAGAAAGTCTGGAGCACTTTTTTCTTTATATAGCAGGTCTATGGATGCGGTATGAGAAAATGAGTTCCAGCTTAATATTGCCTCATTTTGCCGGATACCGCTAATTTGCAAATTATTCGGAGCCAAACAATTGTCGCATTGGCTGAGTAATAATTGCATACTCGTCAAGAGGTTTAACCGGCCACCACTAACGGTGGTCGTATCCAAAGATTCCGACCCCAGAGTCCCCAGCATAATCTGTTCTTTAACTAAGTTAGCTGCCGCTGCCGGGTTAGATCGAGCCAATATATTTAGTTGGTCACAATCAGCGGCGTAGAGTAGGGCAATGGCTCCGGCTACGTGTGGTGCTGAACCTGAAGTTCCAAAAAAACGTCGATATTGTCCTTGGTTAAAGATAGTAAATACCTGATGTCCAAAAGCTCCAAGGTCAATCGAAACATTTCCATAACCAGCGCTATTTAGTTTTCGGGCAGTGCTATCAATATTTGTAACAGCAATAAGATAATCACTAGGACAAGTAGTTGGCATGTCTCCTTCGATGTCAACATTCGTGTTGCGATTGATAGTAGCGGCAGCGTTTAGTATGCCATATTGGCCAAGTGAATCATAAAATGCACACCAAATCGGTGCATCTTCGGCAAAGAGAAAATCAACGCCCCAGGATGCATTGGTAGCTACGACAAATGCACCTCGCCGGCCATTGGTTTCCTGGTACAATTTTCTGTGCGAGAGCGCCATTCCATAAGCTTCCAAAGCTTCATCTTCGCGACCAGTACCTCCCACCACCAGCATTAATTTCACATTCCAGTTCACGCCACTTACACCAATGCTGTTATTCCCCCGCGCGCCGACAATCCCTGCCACCGAAGTTCCATGAATTCCAGAAACATTAATGGAGTCATTAGAAGTATAAGTATTCCAGCCTCGATAATCATCAATGTAGCCATTTTCATCATCATCGATTCCATTGTTAGGAATTTCATATCGGTTGACCCAAAGGTTAGGCAAAAGGTCAGGATGATTGGCATCAAAACCTTCATCAATAACACAAACAACGATCGTATCTCCTAAAGGCGTAACTCCGCCAGTAGTAAACTCCCAAGCCTGATCAGCGTCAAGGTCAATCCCGTTTGAATTAATATATTGCCATTGGTCTGCAAATAATTCATCATTTGGGGTGATACTACGCA
>CBDUIU010000368.1:0-5072 GCA_965367335.1 uncultured Saprospiraceae bacterium | reverse complement strand
GCAGGCATAGCCATAGCTACGGCGAACAAATTTAACGTAGTACAGGATAAAATTTGGTCATTGTAGCCGATTGAGATGGGCCAGAACAAGTCTATTGAATATGAACCGCAGGCTTTTTAATCGACAACTCCTTCAGGCATTGAGCTCCTATGCTTTACTGGAAAGCCTGGTGCTCACCTCTGCTTTTTCCCCTTCGATAAAGCCAATCACCACCCATTGGGTAAATCGGTTGCATGAATACTGTGGCGATTTGAAGCGAAATGCCCTGGCTCCAGGTGAATGGCAAAGCCAGGTAGAATCCTTGTTGGAGTCATTGCCTTTGGAAGATCTCCTGCAATTTATAGATTTTGAAAAACTGATCCGCCATTTTGAATATCCTGACTTAGGAGTGGCTACCAGGCCGGTAAGGTTTCCTAAACTTAAAGGTTTACCAGAGCGTACGCATTTTGTTAAAAAGATATTCGGAATGAAAAAGGACCGGGCTATTATTCCTCATGGCCATGCAAACATGGTATCAGCGCATCTGGTGTTACAAGGCGAAATGCACTTGCGCCACTATGATAAGATAGCTTCGGACAACAAGCACCTTATTATAACACCGACGATTGATCGACAAATTAAGCCGGGAGAAAGCTCTTCCATTTCTGACGAACGGGATAATATTCACTGGTTTGTAGCTACGACCAATCATGCTTTTACCTTTGATGTCATACTGCTAGACCTCAATGAGCAACCCTATGATATTTACAACCTGGATATTGATGAGCAGCAAGACTTACATAACGGCCACTTACGGGTGCCAATTTTGGAGGTAGAAACTGCCTTGAAAAAATATGGCAAACAACATCATTAAGAGAGCGGCTAAAATGGACAATCAGGCTTCATAAAGTCAAGACAAAACTCGTATTCTGCTTTTCCCATAGCATCTTTTCTTAAAAAACCTTAACTTGCCCTTTCAATTTCCCTCCTAATAAGATTATTCTTTTCCCATACCGATTTTTCACATTCCGCTTATTACTATTTTATTAATCGCACCTGTCGATTGGCAGGTATAGCTTTTCAATCAGTTTTTATTGATATGAAAAAAATATTACTATTTGGTCTTTTGACCTTCAGTATGGGCATCAGTTTATTGGCACAAGTAGAGCTTGCCAGAGAAAGCTTTGAAGATAGTGGAGGACATGGCTACAATATCTATCCGGATCAGGAATGCGCTTGTTGTTCCGGAGCAAATGTAGCTTGGTTTCGAAGACAGGCAACTGGCAACACGACTTGTTACCCCAGAACAAATCTAGTGGATGGCAGCTATTTCTGGGCAACGGAAAATACCACTCGGATCAATCAGGAAATACCTGGTAATCCTTATGGGAATAGTGTTGTAATCCTTGAATTAAAGAAAGTAGAAGTTACAGGCTATGAGTCACTGGAAGTTCAGTTTTTGGCTGGGCACGCTATATTAAAAGAGGTAGAGAACTCGGATAATGTGCAAATTGCTTATGCCCTGGATGCTGATATTGCGGCGGATAACTATACCACGGTGGCTCAGTTTTTTGGATATGGCCCCGATACCACTAATTTAGCTTATGATGCGAATGCTGACGGAGTGCTGGATGGAGATACCTTAAGTAAAGATTTTAAACCGTTTGTTGCCGACCTCGGAGCGATTACCGGAGATACGCTTTCTGTTCGTTTTATTTTTTCTTCGAACCAATTCGGTGAAGATACTTCTCTCGACAACATCCGCGTCTTTGGTGTATTATCATCCTTACCGCTTGAATTAGAACACTTTTTCCTCTCCGAAAAAAACGAATCCCTTGATATCAACTGGTCAACACTCAATGAGATCAATATTGCCAGCTTCCAACTGCAACGTAGTACTGACCTAAGTAGTTGGCTCACCATTAACCAGCAGTCTGCTAAAGGAGCAGGGGATTATACGTTTCAGGATACCGATCTTCCAAGTGCCAGGACGATCTACTACCGATTGCAATGGCAGAACTTTAATGGTAGTACTGGTTATTCTCCTGTACGTTCTTTTTCTCCAAAATCTGCTTTTTATGTAGGGACACTATATCCTAATCCCCTTTCCGGAAAAAGCTTACAGATAGATATTCAAACGCAGCGTTCTGATTTGGCTAAGTGGCAGTTATTCAACACCTTAGGCCAATTACAACAGTCGGGAACGTTCACCTTGGAAAGGGGAGAAGAGCGCTATCTTTTTGAAATAAAAACCCTGCCGGCAGGCATGTATTACTGGCAATTAGAATTTGATAACCGGCTGGTTAGCCGAAAGCTAAGTATAAAATAAACGATGGATCAGGGATGTGCGGCCACCCAAACCTCGCCATCCTCAAAAATTTCTTTCTTCCAGATCGGCACGGTCTCCTTTAGCGTGTCTATGGCATATTCGCACGCTTCGAAGGCTGCCTTACGATGTGGTGTTGCTACGGCAATGATAACCGCGATATCACCAATTTTTAAGGTTCCCACCCGATGATGAATAACAATTTTCAGCGCATTCCAACGCTCTTGAATGGTCTCTGCAATTTTTTCCATTTCCCGGATGGCCATAGGCTCATAGGCTTCGAATTCTAATCGGAGAACAGCTTTGCCTTGGGTTTGATCACGGACGGTACCCACAAATAAAGTGGTCCCACCGGCAGAGGGGTGCTCTACCAGGTCAGTACAGGCTTGAATATTAAGTGCCGTAGAAAATATTTTTATTGACATGTCTAAATTTTCATCTGTTAATCAATTCTATTATGATCTGCCCCAGTTTTACCCTCCGCTTACCGGTGGGATCAACACCACCTCATCATTTGTTGTTAAGATATAATCATCAGGCTGATAAGCCGTATTTACCGCAAAGGCCAGACTTCTTAGTTTCTCAAATTCTGGAAACTGTGTGAGCAAGTGTGCTTTTACCCGCGCGATATCCGGAGATCCGCTCAGCTCAATTTCTAAGGAAGAGCCGCCAATGATATCTTTGGCAATTCCAAAAGCCAGTACTTTTATTGTCATTGATATAACTTTTGATTCTATTTACAAAAATAAGGAATACCACTTAGAATTTTACCCGAAAGCGACATTCCTGAAAACTTAGCAAGGTGGCGAGCGTTCAAAAGGTGTTACCTTTGTCTCGGAAAACGGAATCGTTGGAATTAAAGATCAAAACAAGCGTCTTTTTTTAAAAACAGGATTGAAAAAAATGGCTAGATACAATCAAACTGACCCGGAAGAGGTCAAGAATATCAAAGTGAACAGAGAGACGATGCGGGAGGCGATGGAGATCTTTGCTTACGTTAAACCTTACCTCGGGCAGTTCATCTTGGGCTTGGTATTGCTATTTTTAGGCAGTTTGGTATTTATGTTATTCCCACTCTTAATAGGCTGGATGGTGGATATTGCTCAGGGAAAAGCAGTGCATAACCTCACCCTTAATGATTTGGGAATTTACTTGATCGTTATTTTAGTAATCCAGGGCGTCTTTTCTTATGGCAGGGTGATGTTGTTTGCAAATGTAAGTGAGCGAAGTGTAGCAGATTTGCGCTTGGCATTATACGAAAAACTAATTACACTGCCAGTCATTTTTTTCGAGCAAAATAGAGTAGGAGAGCTGATTAGTCGTTTAACTTCAGATGTTGAAAAAGTATACAATACTTTCTCGATTACTTTAGCAGAATTTATCCGCCAACTGATTATTCTGGTCGTTGGGATTGGATTATTAGTAGTGATTACGCCCGAATTATCCATGGTTATGCTGGCTACCTTTCCTGTCATCGTGATTGGCGGGATTATTTTTGGTCGCTATATCCGTCGAATGTCAAAAGAACGGCAAACCAAACTGGCTGATACTAACGTCATCCTCAGTGAAAGTATGCAGTCGATCAATGCGGTAAAAGCCTTTACCAACGAGTGGTTTGAACTGGCTCGTTATACCAAAAACATCCACGAGTTGATCACCATATCCCTGAAATTTGCTAAAGGGAGGGCGGTCTTTGCCGTTTTTATTATAACGGTATTATTTGGTGCCCTCTTCTTTATCATCTGGCAGGCAGCGGTGATGATCCAGGCAGGCACCATCACTGCCGGAAACCTGATCTCCTTTGTTTCCTATACGGCTATCCTCGGTGGCGCTATTGCCGGTTTAGGTAATTTTTACACCCAGCTGCTCGGTGCAATCGGCGCAACAGAACGGGTAAGAGAAATACTGAACACTCCGGCTGAGGTCATGGTACGTCCTTTGTCAGAGCAAACCACCGCATCTATTATTGGGCATGTACTTTATGAGGATATTCACTTTTCTTATCCTACCCGACAAGATGTACCCGTTCTACAAGGTTTAAACATGGAGGTCCATCCCGGGCAAAAAGTAGCCTTAGTGGGACCAAGTGGCGCCGGGAAATCCACCATCGTGCAATTATTGTTACAATTTTATCAATATCAAACTGGCCATATCAAAGTAGATGGCAAAGAACTCCGTGACTACGAAGTGACCGAATTCCGGAAGAACCTGGCGATTGTACCGCAGGAAGTATTGCTATTTGGCGGTTCTATCCGCGAAAATATCGATTATGGAAAACCGGGTTCGACCGAGGAAGAAATTATTGAAGCGGCAAAAAAATCAAACTCCTGGGAATTTATCCAAAGCTTTCCCGAAGGCCTGGATACCCTGGTGGGCGAACGCGGGGTAAAATTATCCGGAGGGCAGCGACAACGGATCGCCATTGCCAGAGCAATCTTAAGAGATCCTGTGATTTTATTGTTAGACGAGGCGACTTCTTCGCTTGATGCGGAGTCGGAAAAGGTGGTGCAGGATGCTTTGAATACGTTGATGGAAGGACGCACTTCGATTATCATTGCCCACCGCCTTGCGACCATCAGAGAAGTGGATTGCATCTATGTGTTGGATGAGGGCCGCATCATTGAAAAAGGAACTCACGAAGAGTTGTCGGAACAGGAAGGGGGTGTTTATTCGAGTTTGGCCAGGTTGCAGTTTGAGTTGTCGTAGGGGAGGACGCGAAGAATGGGTTTGTGATTTTTAGGGCACGTGATGGGCGCAGAGAAGGCAA
>CBDUIU010000367.1:0-5072 GCA_965367335.1 uncultured Saprospiraceae bacterium | reverse complement strand
AAGTTCCTGCATTTCAGAAGGGCTAAGTTTTTGGCCGCGTTTTATGGCAGCGCCACGAGCCAATGAGCGGGCAATGTTTTCCCGAATATCTAACTTGACATCAAGGTTTTGCTTGAACTGCTCAAGGATAGACTCGATCACTTGTTGCTCATCACGTGAGTTCGGTAAATCAGCAGGAACCCCCTGAATGACAAACTCAGTCTGCCCAAATTCCTGAATATCAAAACCAAGTGCATTGATTTCAGGCAAGATGTCTTTCATGATAACAGCATCCGCTGGAGTCAGCGAGATAGTTCTGGGGAAGAGTTCTTTTTGGACAAATGTTTCATTATCGCTGAGTGCATTAAAGTATTTTTCGTATAAAATTCTTTCGTGTGCAGATTGTTGGTCGATCAGCATAAATCCAGATTTAATCTGGCTAACGATATAAGTACTATGAACTTGATATGGCTTTTTCTGCTGTTTGGAAAAACTGCCACTAACGTCATCCATCTCACTACTTTTATTCCAGGTACTTTCGATAGTTAGCGGCTCTCCATCCTCCTGCTCATTGGTCCTAATATCGGAGTTTGTTAGAGGGTCATAAGCATCTAGCCCTTGATAAAGTTGTTCCCAATTCTGCAGATTGGAAGATTGGCGGGCACTCCCCGGGTTTGGTGTGGCAGAACTACTTCCATTTGCCTTGCTTGGATAAGAAGTTGGAGAAGTAGAGTTAAGAGAATCCGGAGAGAAGTCTCCACTAGAGGGAGAGTTTCCAAAGTTCACATCAGTTTCAAAATCCAAAGATGGTATAACACTGTGTTGACCAAGAGCATGTCGTACACCTACCTTCAGGTAATTATAGATTAATCGCTCATCTTCGAATTTAATTTCTTGCTTGGTAGGATGTACATTGATGTCGATTCTTGCAGGATCTATATCTATAAAAATAATGTAAAAAGGATAACTTACATCATTTAATAAATCCTCATAAGCCCCCATCACAGCATGGTTAAGATAGTGGCTTTTTATAAATCGATTGTTAACAAAGAAGAATTGTTCGCCTCGGGACTTTTTAGCAAACTCTGGTTTACCGATAAAACCTTCCAGCTTCATGATATCCGTTTCCTCTGCTACGGGGACTAGTTTTTTGTTATAACTATTTCCAAAAATACCAACAATACGTTGGCGGAGATTACTGGCCGGCAAGTGGAACAGCTCGTTGTTATTATGGTGGAGTGAAAAGAAGATGTCTGCATTAGCAAGTGCAACACGTTGGAATTCTTCAATGATATGTCGCATTTCTACAGTAGTAGATTTTAAAAAATTGCGACGAGCTGGAACATTATAGAATAGATTTTTAACAGCAATACTGGTTCCTGCGGTACATTGGCAAGGTTCCTGAGTCTTCACCTCAGAACCCTCAATTGCTAGCCTGACCCCTAATTCATCATCCCTACGACGGGTTCTCATTTCTACTTGAGCTACTGCAGCGATTGACGCCATCGCCTCACCACGAAAACCCATAGTTCGAATAGCAAAGAGATCTTTCGCTTCTCGAATCTTTGAGGTGGCATGACGTTCAAAGCACATGCGTGCATCCGTTTCGGACATACCACAGCCATCATCAATTACCTGAACCAGGCCTTTTCCAGCATCTTTGACAATTAACTTTATTTGACTACTTCCTGCGTCGATTGAGTTTTCTAACAACTCCTTCACCACAGATGCAGGGCGTTGAATAACCTCACCGGCGGCAATTTGATTTGCAATAGAATCAGGTAATAACTGAATGATATCAGCCATAGATTATAATTATTCTTTTAGGTCGTTTAGATTTTAGGTACTAATTGACAGAACTTCCTTCGACCATTTTGACAATATCTGGCAAATATACATTAAGAAACATATATGTCATAAGACAAAGAATAACTAATATGACGAATAGGCGGATATTGGACTTTTGTTGTAATTGAGAACGCAACTCAGTATCTGCCTTATAATTACGCCTCATGCTATTAGATATTCTCCTTTTCATTCCTTCGGGGTCTCTACCACTAGGTTCTCTTGCCTGTCTTAAACGGTCCTGAAGTTCTTCGCGATCAGGATTCCAGTAGCGAGGTTTGTAATCAAACTTTTGATGCTGCGGAATTCGGGTGAAAAATTTTAAAGCCATATTAAGTTCAAATATTATTAGTAAGTAAAATACATTTTTTTTAACAGGTGGACAAATAGCACAGAGAATATCTTCTATTGTGGCGATTATCTTACTTATAAGATGAAAATTAGCAGTAAAAAGTTGGTAGAAAGTTATTTTTATTAACATCTGGTAAATATTGCTTGTTGTAGCATAAAGAAGGGTTTATATTTGCACATCTTTTTGAGCGATCAACAAACAGCTGATGAGCGACCAAATTAAACACGAGTGCGGTATAGCACTAATTCGTTTGCTAAAACCACTCGATTTCTACCATAAAAAATATGGTACCATCCTTTATGGAATCAACCGCCTACGCTTGCTAATGCAAAAGCAACGTCACCGCGGGCAAGATGGGGCAGGCATGGCTACCATCAAGCTAGATCCCCAAAAAGGGACTCATTACATTAATCGCGAACGTCCAGCTACCGCTAATTATCTAAAAGATCTTTTCCAAGACGTTTTCGACCGGCTTAAACCATATAAGAACCAGCTTTCAGACCCTCAGTGGATGAAAGAAAATGCACCTTTCATGGGTGAATTATTATTGGGGCATTTGCGATATGGTACCCATGGCGATAATTCTATCCGAACCTGTCACCCTTTTATTCGTCGGAATAACTGGATCAGTCGTAATCTCGTTTTAGCTGGAAACTTCAACATGACAAATGTAGATGAGCTCTTTAAAGAGTTGGTTGACCTTGGGCAGTATCCTGCCGAAGTTTCTGATACGGTTACCGTGCTGGAAAAATTCGGTCACTTCCTTGATGATGAGGTGCAGCGTCTACACACCTGGTATAAACCAGATGGTTACTCTAATCAAGAGATTAACAATTTAATTTTTAAAAATCTTGATATTCAACGCCTGCTACGACGTGCTTGCAGAAAACTGGATGGTGGTTTTGCTTTGGCGGGTTTAATTGGCCATGGAGATGCTTTTATTTTACGTGATCCCAACGGAATTCGACCTGCATTTTACTATCAAGATGATGAGGTGGTTGTAGCAGCTTCTGAGCGTCCTGCAATTCAAACTGTATTTAATGTACATATTAGCAAAGTAAAAGAGGTAAAACCAGGTCATGCCTTGATTATTAAGAAGGATGGCCGGATTGAAGAATTACCTTATACCGATGAAACAGCTCGAAAATCTTGTTCTTTTGAACGGATTTATTTCTCTCGTGGAACAGACCAGGATATTTATCTGGAACGAAAAAAGCTAGGAGAGAAATTGACTAAGGCAGTTTTGAAAGCGGTTAAAAATGATTTTGAGAATACCGTTTTCTCTTTTGTACCTAATACAGCAGAATCTGCATTTTATGGTTTAGCAGAAGGATTAGAAAAAGAATTGAATGCTCAGAAAATAACTCGAATTCTTAAAGAAGGAGCTGCGCTCAAGCCAAAGAAATTAGAAAAAATAATGGCTCAGCGAGCAAGAATAGAAAAAATTGCAGTAAAAGATGCCAAATTACGGACCTTCATTGCGGATGATGCTTCTCGAGGGGACATGGTGTCTCATGTTTATGATGTCACTTATGGTATTATTAAAAATGAAAAGGATAACCTGGTCTTGCTAGATGATTCAATCGTTAGAGGAACAACTTTAAAGGAAAGTATCATTAAAATTGTTTCCCGTTTACGACCTAAAAAAATTGTCATTGTTTCCTCTGCTCCTCAAATTCGATATCCGGATTGTTATGGCATTGATATGTCTAGGCTTAAGGAATTTGTTGCTTTTCGGGCCTTGGTAGAACTGTTGAAAGACTCTGATCAAGAGCATTTGCTACAAGAAACTTACAAACGCTGTAAAGCTCAGGAGAACTTGCCAAAAGAAAAGATTAAAAATGAGTTGATTGAACTCTATAATACATTCACCTACGAACAGGTCTCTAAGAAAATTGCTCAAATTGTAACACCAAAGGGCATTAAACCTAAAGTCGAAGTAATCTATCAAACAATTGAAGGACTCCATCAATCTTGCCCTAATCATAAAGGAGATTGGTATTTCTCAGGGAACTATCCTACTCCAGGAGGTAATCGAGTGGTGAACCGGGCGTTTATTAATTACATGGAAAATAGTGATAAGAGAGCCTATTAATAAGGTCGTCTTTATTTCTCAACCTGATATAGTTATCATAGAAAGATAAGAAGAGCCAGTAATTGATATAATACCCAGTCAAAAAGTTTCTTTCAATTTATTGGTACTCATATCTAACTCCCTCATTAAAAAGCCATACTGGTTTTCCAGGTCGTCAATCATTTGTTCTGTAGACTTTCCTGAGCCATGTCCACTATCATAATCCATATAAAGTAAGATTGGGTTATGCTGTCCGGGGTTGTTCTGCAATGCAGCAACAAATTTTTTAGCGTGTAATGGGTCTACCCTGGTATCGTTTTCCCCGGCAATGACTAAGGTTGTCGGTAAGTTAATGCCTTGCCGAATATGATGATATGGAGAGTAGGTTAACAGATTGATGAAATCTTCTTTTTTCTCCGGATCTCCGTATTCTGGTATCCAATAACGAGCGATTAAAAACTTGTGAAAACGCAACATATCTAACAATGGAACTGCACAGATTGCAGTGCGACAAATGTCTGGACGTTGAGTGAGTACAGCGCCAATAAGCAAGCCTCCATTACTACCTCCTCTTAATGCTAATCGTTCGTGGCGAGTATATTGTTCAGTGACGAGAAACTCAGCGGCCGCGATAAAATCATCAAAGGAATTTTGTTTTTTGAACAACATCCCGTCTTCGTGCCATTTTTCTCCGTATTCATCACCCCCTCTGATACAAGCAATGGCGTAAACACCACCGCGGTTAATAAAAGTAGCAGCAAGGCCAACATAAGCAGGAGCCATACCCACATTGAAGCCACCATACCCATAAAGCAAAGCAGG
>CBDUIU010000366.1:0-5093 GCA_965367335.1 uncultured Saprospiraceae bacterium | reverse complement strand
ATCCAAAGCCAAACGGATATTTATGATATCAACCCGAAACAGCTCTCCGGCATCCTGCTTTCTCAATCTATCGTAGATCTGCCGTCTAAAAATCATACTTTCAATTTGAACCATCTTTGGCAATTGGAAAAAACCAGCAGCTTGAGTACTGCCTTGAGTTTGGGTACCTATAAAAATGAGAAGAATACGATACAGCCCAATACCCTTCTCGAATCAGATGGTACTTCCATTCAACAGATTGACGACACAGAATTTGACGCCAATACCGACATAGATTTGTGGTCAGCAAAAACTGATTTTGAAAAGGAATGGAAAAACGTCACCTTCTCTACCGGTTTGAAGTATGCTCACATCACAACTAAAAACAGTTTTGATTTTTATAATCTTAATAACCAGGAAAGGGTTTTTGATCCAACTAAAAGCAATGACTTTAATTATACGGAAAGTGTGGCAGCCGTTTACGCCATTATCAATCTTAAATTGAATGAATCGCTAATATTAAATGCAGGAATGCGCATCGAAAATACGGATTCAAGAGGCCAACTGATCAGTGAAACTAATGTTGACAACAAAGATGTTCCCAGAAATTACACCGACTTTTTTCCTAATGTCGGGCTATCCTTCAACAATCAAAAAGACCATACCTGGAGCTTAAGTGTCGGCAGACGGATCAACCGGCCAAACTACCAGGATCTCAATCCATTCGAGACACCCATCAGCCAGCTTACGGTTTGGAAAGGAAATCCTTTTTTAAGACCCAACTACATCATGAATTATCAAGCCTCCTATTCGTATAAGCAAAAACTAATCGTAACCGGCAATTACAGCATCACCAATGATTTTTTTGCAAGTATTTTTGAAATCACCGGAGAAAACAGGAATCAAATCATTCCCAGAAATATGGAGAAAGTGATCAGTTATGGCGTGAACATTAGCTATCCATTGAAAGTGACTAAATTTTGGGACTTTGTCGGTTTTGTCAATGCTTCTCAACGTAAATATGAAGGTAATCTTGAAGGCACCAACATAGATTTTTCCGCCACCAACTATAACTTCAGAATTCAAAATAACATCAAACTTCCGTGGAACATCACCTTGGATGTAACTTACTTCATAGAAAACAACTGGATATGGAGAGGCTCTATAAAAGTAAGAGGCAACCATGATTTAAATTTCGGCTTACGCAAAAACTTTTTTGACGCCCGTTTACAAGTCAGAATCACAGGATCCGATATACTCAAAACAACTAATAACTATTTCTATAAAGGCAATTACGGCGGGATAGCAATAGATGGTGTCAGAGAATTTGATACGCAACGGTTTGGCATGGGCATCACCTTTAAGTTTGGTAACCAAAAAGCAAAAACCAAAAGAAAAACAAACAGTGCTTTGGATGACGAATTAAATAGAATAGAAAATTGATTTAAGAAAAAAACAAATAGATTCATTATGAGTAAACTGAAAGAAAAAGTCGCATTAATAACCGGAGCAAGTAGTGGCATCGGAAGGGCCACGGCTGAAGCTTTTGCCGCGAAAGGTGCACATGTAGTAGTCGCAGCACGCAGAAAAGAAGAACTTGACAACTTAGTGGATTCTATCGAAGCGATGGGTGGAAAGGCATCTGCTATTAAGACCGATGTTTCTATTGCTAAGAGCGTAGAGCAAATGGTCGCTCATACTATCGAAGTTTTTGGCCGGTTGGATTATGCAATAAACAATGCTGGTATAGAAGGAAAACTAAGTGGAATAACCGATCTGTTGGAAGATGATTGGGATCAGGTACTTGATATCAACCTAAAGGGAACATTCCTTTGCATGAAGTATGAAGCAAGAGCCATGCTCGAACTTGGCCACGGTGGTGCAATTGTGAATATAGGTTCAGTTAATTCATTCCTCGGTTTTCCCACCGGATCTGCTTATGTAACCTCTAAACACGGTCTCATTGGATTAACCACCAGTGTGTCTGCCGAGTTAGGTCCAAAAGGCATTAGAGTAAACCTGCTATGTCCAGGCGTGACAGATACACCTATGCACCAACGCCTGAGAGGAATAGTTGGTGATGACTTATACGATAAAGGATTACTACCTACTGTTCATTTACAAAGAATTGGCCGCCCGGAGGAGATTGCAAAAGCAATTGTATTTCTTTGCTCAGAGGAATCCAGTTATATTTCTGGTTCAACCTTGGTAGTAGATGGCGGACTAACTTTAACAATGTAATTACATTTGTTGCCGTAGGTCTTAAACGCCGTAGGTCTATAAACGCCGTAGGTCTTAAACGCCGCGGGTCTATAAACGCCGTAGGTCTTAATCCTAAACAGAAAACAACAATATGCAAGCAAAATCAATCCACGGATCTACTATCGAGTCTCTAAAGGCATCTTTAGAAGAATGTATGCAGGGTAGCTTTCGGCCCACTTTAGCCATCGTTTTTATCTCCGTACAGCAAGACAGAAAAACACTCTGTGACCTCCTGTCCGCAAAAGGCATTGACATCGTAGGGCTGACCTCCTGCGGGGAATTTACCGACCAACACCAGAGTGACGGGGAAACCGTCATGCTATTGTTGGATTTACCTCGTCAGCACTACACCATTTTAATGGAAGAGATCGATGGTTGCACTTTGCCTGAGGCCGTAGCATCACTGGCACGACGAACGAATCAGGCCTTTGATCAGCCGGCTATGATCCTTTGTAGCAGTGGGTTTAATTCCAGAGGAGAATATTTTGACGGGGAAGGTCTGGTGGACATGCTAAAAAAACACCTTAAGCCCGGCACCCCATTCTATGGCGGTATGGCTGGTGATGATCGGACCTTGGCGGGAAGCTTTGTCTTTACCCATGACAAAGATACAAATCATGGAATTATGGCCTTGGTGCTGAACGCCGATAAAGTACAATTGCAAGGCATGGCGATTACCGGCTGGCAGAAGATGGGTATCGCCAGAACGGTGACAAAAAGCGAAGGTAACCTGCTATATACCATTGATGACCGGCCTGCCGTAGAGATGTATTTAAAATACTTGGGCCAGGGAGACAAAGCTAGTGATAAATCCTATAAAGTGCTCGATGAATTAGGCATGCATTATCCCTTTATCGTCAACCGATCTAACGGTGAAACGGTGCTGAGAACTCCGCTGAAGATTGATTATGAACAAAATGCGCTGGTTACTGACCTGGAGATGCCCACCGGAACCCAGCTTTGGTTTTCCATGCCCCCCGATTTCGATATCGTAGACAATATTCTGGATCAAGCCTCTAACATTAAAGCAGCTTCCCGGATGGAAGCCGAGGCCCTACTTATCTTTTCCTGTGCAGGTCGAATTAACGTATTGGGACCATTGACTCATTCTGAAAATGAAGGTTTGCAAAAGGTATGGGAGACACCTATGGCTGGATTTTTTACTTATGGAGAGTATGGACCCGATCTTTCCGGTAATCAGGAATTTCATTCAGGGGCCTGTTGTTGGGTGGCTTTAAAAGAAAAATCCTTACTTTGACAAAACCCACGGTCAGTACTAACCTTAACAGCTATTGGGACTGACTTGGAAAATGAAATTTGTTAAAGAAAAAGAAAGAGAATGAATCAGCATCATCAAGCTATTTTAGAATATTTTGAAAAAGCAGAACACCTTACAGAGGAAGAAAAAGCGGCCTTTATCAAAGCCGTAAAAGATGCAGACCGCGCGCTGACCATTTCAGAATTCAAACTGGATCGTACTGAGAAAGTAAAACGAACCACTGCTATCCTACTGGAAGAAACCATCGAAGAGCTGGAGCAAAAACGGGCCGCGATTGAACAGACCAATGAAGCCTTAAACAAATCACTCAAAGAACTCAAAGCTGCACAGGCTCAATTGATTCAATCTGAGAAAATGGCCAGCCTGGGGGAACTCACCGCTGGTATCGCCCACGAGATACAAAACCCACTGAATTTTGTCAATAATTTCAGTGAGGTAAGCAAAGAGTTACTTGAGGAGTTGAAAGAAGAACTGGATGAAGGCAACCTTAAAGATGTGCAGGAGATAGCCAACGACGTGATCAATAATATGGAAAAAATTTTGCACCACGGAAAACGAGCGGACGGCATTGTGAAAGGAATGCTGATGCACAGCCGAACGAGCAAAGGCGAAAAAGAAAATACTGATATTAATGTATTGGTGGAAGAGTACCTGCGGTTGGCTTTTCACGGATTAAGAGCAAAGGACAAGTCATTCAATGCTAAGTTGGAAACCGACTATGATGAGTCTATCGGAAAAATAGAGGTTATACCACAAGATATCGGTCGGGTAACCTTAAATCTAATCACCAACGCATTTTATGCCGTTAACGAAAAAAAGAAGATTGAACAAGCAGATTATCAACCCCGCGTGTCAGTTGTTACGAAAAAATTGGCCGACAAGATTCTAATCTCAATCTCTGATAATGGCAATGGTATTCCTCCAGCAATTGCGGACAAAATTTTCCAGCCTTTTTTTACCACCAAACCCACCGGGGAAGGAACCGGCCTGGGCCTTAGCCTGAGCTATGACATTGTAAAAGCACACGGCGGAACCCTTCATTTTGATACAAAACAAGGCGAAGGCCTGTCCGGCAGCCAGACGGGGACTACTTTCAACATTGAACTCCCGATAAATAAATGATATAATGCAACTAACCAAAGAAAAAGAAAAGGAAGTACTTCAAGTTTATGATACCTGGTTACACAGCTATCTGAATGGTGATGTAGCCACCTATGATTCCTATTTTGATGATAACTATCATTTTATTGGCTCTACCAGTAATGAAGAATTTCTAAGCCGAAAGGATACCACAAAATTCTTTGAAAATACGGCAGAGCAGTTGGCTGGAAAATGTGACCTTAGAAAAGAGACCCGTATCCTGGAACAGTTCGGCGAATTGGTATTCATCACCCATGTTTTTGATGCCTGGTTTCTCAGTGGTACTGATTATAGCTACTACGGCAGATTTCGGTTTACCAATATACTTCGTAAAAACAATGACGGTTGGCGGTTTATCTACCAGCATTTCTCCACTCCTGATTCCAATACAACCGAGGGCGAGACCATTGGCTATGATAAAAAAAATGATGAA
>CBDUIU010000365.1:0-5097 GCA_965367335.1 uncultured Saprospiraceae bacterium | reverse complement strand
AAATCTGCCACGCCGAATTTGTTCCTCTGGACAGCGACAATCATCTGCTGCTGGCAAACAATTGCTACGTTCATAGACAACAGCGCCCCAGCGATCATAAACGATAAAACGTCGAATAATGGCTACTTCCTGACTAGCAAATAACTGAAAGTAATCATTGGTTCCATCTCCGTTAGGTGAAAAGACATTGGGTATGAATAATTGATAATTTTTAATGACACTTACCACTACCGAATCACTAACGATACATCCCAAGCTATCTGTTACCTGAAGGTGATATACACCGGATTCCGTAGCGGATATACTGGGGGCCGGGCAATCCGTACAACTCAGTCCGGTTGCTGGAGACCATACATAGCTGACCGGACTTCTCGCATTGGTCCAGCTTTGTAAAACCTGGGTCGAACCAAGGTTTAATTCCAGACTGTCAACAATATCAACCAGAACAGATGATGGAGCTATGATGCTCGTCGCCTGTACCACCGAACAACCATTTGCATCACGCAGCTGTACAGAATAATTACCTGGGGCCAGATTGCCAATCTGATCAGCAGTAGTATAATTTAATCCGTCAATCGTCCATTCATATGGAGGTGTACCGCCCGAAGCAACAACCTGAATAATACCCTGCGCATCATTTGAACACAGCGGGGGAGTGGTCATCAAGTCTAATTGTAAAGCATCAGGCGCCGTTAATACTACACTGGTAGTCGCCAGACAACTTTTACTATCCGTAATGGTCAGTTCATATAACCCCTCACTCAGGTTAGCTCTTGAAAACAGGTTGTTATTGTCGTCCCAGGTAAAAGTAAAAGGAGGGCGACCTGCCATTACGTTCACTGTAATCGATCCATCATTGGAATCGCTACAGGCAGGGTTTGTAAGGTCGATGGCTAAGGCTTGTTCGGTTAGAAAAACAATATTCGTACAGATGGTGGAGTCACAAGCATTCACCGAAGAAAAAGTAGAGCAAACGATCGTATCTTTAGTATAGAGCTGTCCATTTAGTAATAGCGTGTCTCCCGGGCAAAGCGTATCGATGCGAAAGTCCTGAAAAATAGTGTCTAATAGATTTACCTGTAACCTTACGAATGAATCACAACCGGCAATGCTATTGAGCATAAAAGTAGTGTCTGTATCTGAAGGAAAACGCTGACCGAGATAAGAAAAATTTTGATTGGCGCAAATTGCCGTGTCTATTGTTAGGTTATATGTCGGTAAAACAATAACGGCGAATGAATCAATAGGGCTGTTGATTCTTTCTGCAAAAGATATATCATCGAGGGCAAAATCATTCCCGAAAGGTTCCAGGTTTTCGTTGTTCAAACAGATGGTGGCGGTTGTTGCATTTCCAGCGTTCCATTCCGCGTAAAACTGCTCCCAGTTACAGACGATAGAGTTAACATTAAGGGTTTGCCCGATTTGACTGCCATTGATGTTGAAAGAGAGGATGCCGGGCGAAGCTGATACCAGGGACGTCATCCAAGCGGAAAAGATATAAGTAGTATTTGGCGAAACGCTCACCTCAGAGCACCACACGGTTTGATTAGGAGAGGTGGAAGCATCAACGGTCATCATTAAACCAGCGCCGGCAGATGTGTGGTCCGAGCATCTGGCAAAGTCTGAATTGTGCAGAGTCGGACTATTAAAGATACCATACACGCCTTGGTTAATAGTAGCCACGGCAGTGTAAGTATAGTCAGAAGTAAATCCAGTATTTCCCTGTTCAAAATTTCCGTTAGGAATAAGGTTGGGACCAATGGCAATGCTTTCTACCTGATATAAACGACTTTGGCTAGGTGTGGCAATTGGATTAACAATGGTAGGGTTAGACAAATCTGTGGAAGGTGTCCAGATATAACCCAATTGGCCAGGGGTAGCCTGAAGTTGAACACTTTCTCCTGGGCAAACATACAGCGTGTCAATGGCTAGTATTTCAGTCGAGAGCCAAAAACAGCAGAAACAGCACAAGAGTTGTAAATGGGTCATTCGATGCTCTTATTGTAGGAGATAAAAATAGGAAATCTATTTTAGACAAGCACCACCAAAGAAACTTCTAATCCTTTGATGTCTGCAATACATAAAACACAAGATTGCTAAGGTAGTAGTAAAAGTAAGACTTCTTCCATCAATTAGGGTCTTGACCCTATTCATTTCCAGTCAGGCCCCTATTTAATCAGCTAGGCAGTCTCCTTAACTTTGTTGTATAACAAATTTAAAACTCCAATATCATGATGAAATCAATCTTAAGTTCAATTGTTTTTTTAGCTGGTTTGAATTTAGCTATTGCACAACAAGCCAGTGATGTTGCAGCTGCCAATACTTACGCTCCCGAAAGCAGCTTAACAGTCTCTGCTAAAAAGAAAACTGTCCTGACCAAGCAACAACAAAGTCAAGCAGCTATTTACCAGCTCAGTGCTCACCTCTCCGAAAATCTGGAATATCCGGAATCTCTGAGTGAATATGGATTAGAAGGAACGATCATTGTCGAAGTTCGGCTTTCGGATCAAGGCGAGATCACTCAAGTGCTAATCTCTAAAAGTCTTCATCCGAAAATTGATGCGGTTGTCCAACAAACAATGGAAAGCCTGCATACCATAAAGGTGAATAATAATACTTACGAAGGAGTGAAAAAAATTCGTATTCCAGTGGCTTATTCGCTCTTTTAAAAAAACATACCAATGGAATGGTATTTAACTAGCGAAGGTACGTCAGGTCGGATGAGTGAAAAAGCGTTAGCGTGAAACAGAGCCCCTTCGACTTCAGTTGCTGCTTATTCTCAACCCTTCCCTGGCAAACCTCGCATTCAAAAACTTTAAAAACCTGAAAGGCATACCAAAGATGTAAGGGATTATTTAATATGTATAAAATTACGTATCTTACAAATCCTCTATTAATTATCCCCCTCGGCTACTATTTATGATTTGCATTGACTCCAAAAAATCAGTTCGCACATGAGGTATGCCTTTCTTTTTTTATTTTTTACCATTAATGTATATAGCCAACAGGATAATGACGCCCCCATTCACTTAAAAGCAACTCCTGCCAACTTTGCCAGGGCCATGAAGATGGTTGATCCGAATTATCAGCAAATTGATTCGATGATTACCTTAAGCATGCAATATTGCTATACCAATAAAGACACCTGTCTCCTCTTGGCGGAAAAAAGTATCGAGTTTAGTCAGAACCATGAGGAAAAGGTATTATATGCAAAGGCTTTGATTAACTTAGGTGATGCGTATACCTTGTATGGTGATCCGACGGAAAGCGAACGGTTATTTAAACAAGGTAAAGCTATCTTTCAACAGGAAGGAAGAAAAAGTAAAGCTGCTCATGTTGACGTAAAGCTCGGAGCTTTAGATATTAAAAATGGAAACAACGAAACGGCGATCAACTATTTTTTGCGCGCCATTGAAGTTTGGAAAGCGGAGAAAGACTCTCAATTTGTTTTTCAACCATATATGAATATTGCCTGGGTTTACTACAAATGGAAGCAGTTGGACAAAGCACAAGCCTATTTGTCTAAAGCAATTGATTGGGCGGAAATGATAGGAGAGGATAGGGGCTTAGTATATGGCTATGGTAACCAAGCTGAAATATATCACGAGATGGCAACCAACTACCAAAAACTAGCAGATACGGTTTCTTCCAATTCATCCGTCTATCAGGATAGTGCCCGCTTATTTATTGATAAATCTCTAAACAGCGCCAATCAATCATTGACGATCGCGAAAAAAATAAATGATAAAGGAATGACCTTAAATGCTATGGGAATTATTGTTGATCTGGAACTAACCAAACGCAACTTTCGGGAAGCGCTGAAATTAGGTAAAGCAGCTGTATTGTTATCCGAAGAGTTAGAAGCAATTCCTTACATTATTAGTAATAAAATTTTTCTATCAAAAGCTTATCGCAATTTGGGCCAGGAACAATCTGCTATCAGTTATGCACAGGCTGCCTTAAAAATGGCAAAGGTGCATAAGGTAGTGGACTTACAAACTGCTGCCAATAACGAATTGTACCTGACGTATAAGCAGTTGGGACAACCGACCAGGGCATTGGAGCAGTTAGAGGCGTTAAATGAATTAGAGGAGCGAGAACATGACCTGGATACCAAAAAAGCCATCACTGAGGCCGAAACTAAATTTCAGGTAGTAGAAAAAGAAAGACATATTCTCCAGCAGGAAAATGATATTCTGCAATTAGCTTCCAAAAACGAAAAAGTAGAAAAACAAAGAAATTATATCATAGGTGGTGGGATGTTTTTAGCATTTTTAGCATTTTTGGGAATTAGATTTAATAAAATGAAAAAAGATCGAAACGACAAAAGAGCCTTTGCCGAAGCTCTGATTTTTGCCCAGGAAGAAGAACGCAAACGCATTGCCAGAGACTTGCATGATGGCATCGGTCAATCCTTGCTATTGCTAAAAAAGCAAATGTCCACTACTCAGGAAACGACATTGGACAACCAAAGAATGATTACCGCAACCTTGGAGGAAGTACGTTCTATTTCGCGTGATTTGCATCCTTTCCAGTTGGAAAAATTTGGCATTACCTCTACCGTTTATGATATGATCGGAAGGGTCGAACGATCAACAAATCTTTTTATCAGCAAAGAAATTGTGGAGATAGATCAACTGCTGGATGCCAAAGCAGAAATCCATTTATTTCGGACCATTCAGGAAGCCTTTAATAATATTGTCAAACATGCCAAAGCCAGCGCCGCAAAGATTACCGTCCAAAAAACATCCAACGAAATTAAAGTAAATATCCAGGATAATGGTAAAGGCTTTGATCATGAACTGACCATCCGCAACACGAAAAGCCTCGGCCTTAAAACAATGCACGAAAGAATTTCCGCCATCGGTGGTCATTTTAAAATTAAAAAAGGAAAACCAAACGGAATGCTGATTGATATTGTAGTTCCTTATTAATTATAAACCATAAATCTGATAAACTCATAATCAAGTTTATAAGTTTATTACCGCCTTTAGCGGGTTGGTTTATCTTTTTGCTAAAGCAAATTCGGAAGTTTATCACTCGGTTCGTTTAAACCCATCCCTCAGCAAGCTCGGGATTTCCCTGCCTGATGGTCAG
>CBDUIU010000364.1:0-5098 GCA_965367335.1 uncultured Saprospiraceae bacterium | reverse complement strand
AATCAAATCCACGGGGTGATTTGCCCCCATATCTGTATTTCACCCCTTTTTGTTTGCGGGCATGGTAGACTAAATTTTTTCTTAGGCCATATTCTGCTGTTGCCTTAGTTGTTTTTCTAGGCTTTCGCACCTCCGTTCTTGCAGTTGAGTCTTGCATTGGGCGAAAAGCTTCACATGAACTTAACAAAAAAGCTAATGCTCCTAATACTATTGGCCAATTCAATACGTTTTTAAGCATAAATCTGAGCATGTTTGATCAGGTTATCATTAAACAATTCAAAGAAGGTTAGTTAATAGGGTTATATAACTTGCAATTTATTTACAGCGAGTCAAAGCGGTTTAATTTAGCGATTAGGCCGCTTTTTTATTACCCTATTCATCTTTTTTTACGAGACATATTAAGAATAGTTCGTATAAATAGTAGCTAATGAATCTACCTAACGAATTCAAAGATGGGAAAAGTATAGATAAGAGAAGTGGGAATTCACGAGGGAACCCTTTAGCGTAAGTTTGGCAACTAATTAACCAAAGAAGGTAGTGACTTACAACGAAAATGTATCCCCGTCATCTAAAAAGCGAAAACGATCCCGAACCGTATTAACTTGAACCAAATCGATGGTAGAAGTATGAGTGACCGTCTGATGTGCGACACGATATAAAGGCTCCCCCAAAGGATCAATAACAGCAGAGTCGCCAGCATAAACAAATCCTTTTCCGTCTTCCCCTACTCGATTCACTCCGATGACAAATGCTTGATTTTCAATAGCTCTGGCCATGAGTAATTGCTGCCAGTGCGTTCGTCTCTTTTCCGGCCAATTAGCAGTATAGATCAATAGATCATAAGGTTGCTCAGGAATATACCTAGCCCAAACCGGAAAGCGAAGATCGTAACATATCATTGGGCAGATGCGCCACCCTTTGTATTCAACTATCAGTCGTTGTTCTCCCCTGTCATATATTTTGTGTTCTCCGGCATAAGCAAAAAGGTGGCGTTTATCATAGTGCTGAAACGACCCATCCGGGCACATCCATATCAAACGATTATAGAAGTGACCTGCTGCTTTGCAAATAAAACTACCAGTTACCGCGGCATTTAATTCAGCGGCCATTTTAGCCATCCAGCTCATTGTTTTACCTTCCATTGGTTCCGCCAATTTTTCAGCGTCCATGCTAAAGCCAGTGGTAAACATTTCAGGTAAAATAACGACATCTGTTTGATGGGCTAAGCCGTTTAATGCTTCGGAAAAATGATTTAAATTGGTTGCAGGATCCTCCCAGGCCAAGGTTTGTTGGGCAAGTGTAACACGAAGTAACAAAGAGTCAGGCATATCTGGTTCTAATTATTTTTTTGCAAAATACAAAAAGACAGGATGCTTCTAATACGCTTAGCTATTTTGGTACAAAAATAAAAAAGCGCGTCAATTCAAATGAACTGACGCGCTTTTTTAGATAAGCTATATAAAGTAAACCTAAGCTTCTGCTTCTGCTTCGGTTTCTGCCTCAACTCCAGGCTCACCTTCTGCAGCAGATGTAGCAGAACGTAGAGCACGAGGAACTTCAACCGATGCTACCGGGATACTCGGAGAATTCATAATTTCGATACCCTCGACAGGCTCAATATCGCGAACCCTTACAGAGAAACCTAACCTCAAGTCAGAAATATCTACTGTGACGTGGTCAACTAACTTATCTTCAGTCGTTTTTGCTTTAACCGTACGAACTTTCTGAGATAGTTTACCCCCTTCTTTTACACCTGGGGCCACTCCTCTAAAACGTACTGGAAGTTCTACCTGAATAGTACTATCTGGCACCAGTTCAATCATGTCCATATGAACAACCTCATCAGTTACTGGATGCATTTGTAATTCTTTCAGAAAACATCTATATACTTTTCCATCCACATTGACTTCTGCCAACTTGAAATCTGGAGTATAAACAAGATTTCTAAAATCAAAGGGTCTTGCCAAAAAGTGAATTGGCTCCTGACCACCATAAATAACACCTGGAACTAAGCCTTCTTTACGAGCGGCTTTGGTTGTTTTCTTATTGATTTCGCTTCTTAATTGGGCGTTAAACGCTACTGATTCCATGACTAATTCTATTTGAAAAGGTTCAAATTGGTATACGTCTCCGTAAACGGCACGCAAAGATAGTTATTTTCTATAAAAAGCGCACGTTATATTGGAAAAATTCGCCTTTTAACAACCAAATAACCTTTTTAGAGTAGATTCGATTACTTATTCATTTACAAATAGCGCAGAAATAGACCGATGTTCGTGGGTATTTCTGATCGCCCGGGCAAATAATTTTGCACTAGAATGCACCTTGATCTTTTTTGAGCTTTGCTTTAAAGGGATAGTATCCGTTACCAGCAACTCCTGCAAGCTGGATTTTTCAATATTTTCATAGGCTTTACCCGATAATACCGGATGGGTACACAACGCTTTTACGCTATTGGCACCTTTTTCTATAATCAGATCAGCTGCCCGGCATAAAGTACCTGCCGTATCGACAAGATCATCCACCAAGATAACATCTGCACCGGTGACGTCTCCGATCAATGTCATACCGGCAATTTCATTAGCTCTTTTACGATATTTATCACAAATGACCATATCCCGCTCGAAGTACTTAGCGTAAGTTCTGGCTCTTTTTACCCCACCAACATCAGGAGAAGCAAACACGACATTTGATAAGTCCTGTTTCTTAAGATAAGGGAAAAAGATGGCTTCGCTCTTTAGGTGATCCACAGGGATATCAAAAAAGCCCTGAATCTGATCGGCGTGGAAGTCCATCGTCATAATGCGGTCAGCTCCGGCAGCTTGGATCAAATTGGCGATCAGTTTAGCAGAGATAGGCACCCTTGGTTTATCCTTTCGATCCTGGCGGGCATAGCCAAAATAAGGAATCACAGCGGTGATATAGCCCGCAGATGCTCTTTTTGCCGTATCTATCAACAAAAGTAACTCCAATAGATTATCAGCAGGAGCAAAAGTAGATTGAATAAAAAACACATAACTTCCTCGCACAGATTCATTAATCACTGGTTGCATTTCACCATCACTAAAAAAAGAAAGTGTCTTGTTACCTAAGGAATACCCAGCAATTTTTTCTGCCAGGTATTGCGACTTGACTCCGGAAAAAAGTTTTACCTCCATTAGTATGTTTGAGATTTATTAATGTAATTTAATTGACAAAGGTAAGCAAAGATTCACAAGAGATCGGAATTCGACGATAAACAGTTGTTGTTTGTCGAAGGATATAAGGATGATTAAAAAACTAATTGTACATTTAAGACAATAATTTCCGGAGATTCACCCCAAAGCTATAGATCGTAAGACAGAGGTTTGTACATTTTATGTCAAGCCTACCAACAAATAAAACCATGGTATTATTATTAATGGACGATTGGTGGGGATCCCTAAGTAGTGCTGAACAAGTTTTCTGGGGTATTTCCATCGTATTTAGTGTCTTATTCGTTATTCAGTTTGTTGTCAGTCTCATTGGTCTTGATTTTGATCATGACGCCGATATTGATATTCATACTGACCTCGACACAGATGCAGATTACGCACTAGATCCCGATTTTACTTTATTATCGGTTCGCAGCATTATTGCTTTCTTTACTTTCTTTGGATGGACAGGGGTGCTGATCCTCGGAAAAGGCGGCGGGATATGGCAAGCAACAGGGTTTGCAAGTCTGGCCGGGTTAGCTGCCATGTTTATTGTGGGTTATATGGTCTATCAGTTTTCAAAACTAACCCAATCCGGTACTGCCAATATGAACGATGCTATTTATAAAAATGGTGAAGTTTATTTAACAATCCCAGCAAACCGTAACGGAGTAGGAAAGGTGCATATCAAGGTACAGGGGTCATTACGTGAATTAGACGCTATTACTGAAGGAGAAACCTTGCAAACTGGATCCCAGGTTAAGATCATTAAAGTTCTGGATGATAATTTACTACTAGTCGAGCCGGTCCAAAGTTTATTAGAAGAATTGAAATAATCAATAGGTTTTTGACTTCATTTAAGACCTAACTTCTCTTGAATATTTTTATCTTGTCTTCTGCTGCTGCCTCTTCATAGAGCGATGGAATAGTTGTCGGTAAAGTTACCGTCATCTTCTTAGATCTTTTATTACACGTACATATAAAAGCAAAGGTTTTTAAACTAACTAACTTAAACAAAATAAATTATGGGTGAATTCTTAGTTGTTATTGTTGGTCTGATCGGATTGGCCTTTTTAATGCTCCTTTGGTTCGTATCAAGGTATAAGCGCTGCCCGTCCGATAAAATACTGGTAATTTATGGTCGTACTGGCCATGGCTCCGCTAAAACACTTGCAGGTGGCGCTGCCTTCGTCTGGCCGGTCATTCAAGACTATGAATACCTGGACCTTACGCCTATTTCAATTGACGTAGATTTGCAGGGCGCTTTGAGTAAACAAAATATTCGCGTTAGTGTACCATCCAGGTTTACTGTTGGCGTTTCTAATGAAGAAGGTGTTATGCTTAATGCCGCAGAACGTTTGTTAGGAAAAACCACTGATCAAATTAGGGATATCTCAAAGGATATTATTTTCGGTCAATTACGCCTCGTTGTAGCTACAATGGATATCGAGGAAATTAATTCTGATCGGGATAAATTCCTCACTAATGTATCTACCAACGTAGGCGCTGAACTACGCAAAATCGGACTTTCTCTGATCAACGTAAACGTAACGGATATCCAGGATGAGTCGGGGTATATTGAAGCACTTGGAAAAGAGGCGGCTGCTAAAGCCATCAATGATGCAAAAATGAGCGTAGCCGAAAAAACCCGGGACGGTTCCATCGGTGAAGCCCTCGCTCGGAAAGACCAGCGGATACAAGTCTCTGATTCGGAGGCCATCGCTAAGATTGGTGAAGCTGACGCTCACGCCAAGGCCATTGAGGGAGAAAATACTGCTCAAATTAAGATCGCTCAATCCAATGCAGAAAGACAGGTAAAAGAAGCCGAGGCCTTACGGATGTCTACTACAGCCGAAAAGATCCAGGCTGCTAAAGCCTTGGAAGAGTCTTACCTTGCTGAAAAAGAAGCAGAAGATGCTCGGGCA
>CBDUIU010000363.1:0-5109 GCA_965367335.1 uncultured Saprospiraceae bacterium | reverse complement strand
GTCCCAGAGTTCAGGATATCAACAATAAGCCGATGATTGTTCCTCTGGAGGCGCATGGGCTTCATGTTATCTCTATTGGAAATATCGTAGAGCCAGAGCAGGCGGTGGTGCTGCGCGGCCCTCGTTTGGCAGGTATCATCAAACAATTTTTCCTGGATTGCCTATGGCCAGAGTTGGATTATCTGGTTGTGGATCTTCCTCCGGGCACCGGGGACATTCAATTAACGTTGGTGCAAACGGTACCGGTGACTGGAGCTGTTCTGGTGACCACACCACAAGAAGTTGCTATCGCCGATGCGATCAAAGCGATGAATATGTTTAGATTGGATAATGTGGACGTACCAATTTTAGGTGTTGTTGAAAATATGAGTTGGTTTACCCCCGCAGAACTTCCTGATAACAAATATTTCTTATTTGGAGAAGGAGGAGGAAAACGATTAGCAAAAGCTGCACAATCGATGTTGTTGGGGCAAATTCCCTTGGTTCAGGGCATCCGCGAGTCTGGAGACCAAGGTGTTCCCGTTATGACGAAAGGAGCAGACCATCCGTCTTATACGGAATTTCTCACGGTGGCGCAGAATGTCGTTCGTCAGGTAGCGATTCGAAATGATACAATAGATCCAACTAAGATCGTTCGGATGCAGCAATAGGATTGAAATTTATAAGCTTAAGTCTAATGAATTAATATGAGTTTAGCATAGCAAAGAAGCTTACGGCAAACTAGCTTTCTTTTGTTTCAAATTGTTTACCTTTGTAACTATAAATAGATTTAGACCAAATTAAATGTCATTAAAAGAAAAACAGGAACTTCTGCACAGAATTGATGTCGCGCTGAACGATATTCGTCCACACTTGGCGGTAGACGGCGGAGATATCGAGGTTGTAGATGTTACGGAGGAAATGAGTGTTAAAATTAAATGGTTGGGAAGTTGTGAAACCTGTAATATGTCTGCCATGACAATGCGCGCCGGGGTTGAGCAAACTTTGAAAGGAAAAATTCCTGAAATTGTAAAAGTAGAGGCTGTAAATGGAGTCATTTGATTTACAGCTCTGTCTTTCTTAACTATTCAATGAAAATGCTTCCTTTGATAATTGGTATTCAATTATGGAAGATTAATTTTGGGCTTTCTTCACTGCTTTATTTTCATGAAAAAATTGATATTTCGCATAAATGTTCAAAGTATTCAAAATCGATTACTTTGATCAAAATAGTTTTGTCTTAACTTATGCATTTTGTTTTTGCTTAGCTGAGAGGCTTATTTTTCTTGCATACTTCCTAGCTTTACTAAGTACAATACCATCCAACTTTCAACTCAATAACTAGCTCTATCAATGACTCGTCAAGAAATCATCAGGCAAATTCATACAAAAAAATCTTACCTGTGCATCGGTTTGGATGCTGACCTCGATCGTATCCCACAACACCTTATGTCTACTGAAGATCCCATTTTTGAATTCAATAAACGGATCATCGAGGCGACACATGATCTTTGTGTTGCTTATAAACCTAATCTCGCTTTTTATGAAGCGCTGGGAGCCAAAGGCTGGAAAAGCCTCGAGAAAACCCTAGCCCTAATTTCTAAGGATCATCTCATTATTGCGGATGCCAAACGAGGGGATATCGGCAACACCTCCCGCCGTTATGCAAAAGCCTTTTTTGAGACCTTAGCATGTGACGCGATTACCGTTGCTCCTTATATGGGCGAGGATTCTATTCAACCTTTTCTTGGTTTTCCTGGTAAATGGGTCATCCTGCTAGCCTTAACTTCGAATAAAGGGTCCACTGATTTCCAATTTGCAAGACAAGATGGCGGACAACCCTTGTATGAAAAAGTTATGCGGAAAGCAATGGAATGGGGAACTAAAGAGGAACTGATGTTTGTCGTTGGGGCCACTCATCCGGAAAAATTTGCCGAAATTCGACAAATAGCTCCCGAACATTTTTTGCTTGTCCCAGGTGTTGGGGCGCAGGGTGGCGACCTGGAGGCAATTTCCAGATACGGTATGATCCCCGGCGATGTTGGTTTGCTGATCAATTCTTCCCGGGGAATTATTTATGCCGGAGCAGGGGAGGACTTTGCTGAAAAAGCCAGAGCTGCCGCCCTGGTTTTGCAAAAACAAATGGAAAAATTCCTTGCATTATAATCAATCATTTAATGTTTTAAAAAAACATCATAATTAAGCCACTTTTGCTAGAATGCCTTATATAAAGAATTCCTCTTTTAGTAATCCTTTCTACCTATTCAATGGTCATTTAGAAACGATTATACCAGCTTTGGCCAGAAAGGTCCCGCTCCAGTATCAACGGGAACGTCTTTTATTATCCGATGATGATTTTGTGGATCTGGATTGGATTCGACAAGGCGCTGATCAGCTCGTCCTCTTAACACATGGCTTGGAAGGAGATAGCCATCGCCATTATATTAAAGGGATGGCAAGACGATTTACCGATGAAGGCTGGGATGCACTGGCCTGGAATTGCCGCTCTTGTTCTGGTGAGATGAATCGCCAACAGCGGTTATACAACCACGGGGAGATTGGTGATATTGGTGAGGTTGTTCATCATGCTCTCAAACAGTATAATTACAAATCTATTGTCATGATTGGCTTTTCCATGGGAGGGAGTATAACCTTGAAATTCCTGGGTACGCACGGAGAACAAGCGCCCTCTCAAATTAAAGCAGCGATTGCCTTCTCAACTCCCTGTGATCTCAAAGAAGGGGTGCGCATCCTGGATACGCCACAAAATAAAATTTATAAGAAAAGATTTCTGGGAATGCTGCGTCCAAAGATTGAACATAAAGCGAATGCCTTTCCGGGTTTATTAGATTATAACAAGTACGATGAAATTCAAAGCTGGTCGGATTTTGATAATTGGTATACTGCCCCTTTGAATGGATTTACGAATGCGGAATCTTTTTATCAGTTTGCCTCGGCAAAGAATTTCATGGCAGGTATCTGTCGTCCGACACTTTTAGTCAATGCTCAAAACGATCCTTTACTTACGCCAGCTTGCTCACCCATTGAGTTGGCCAGGCAACATCCTTATATCCATTTGGAAACACCAAAGACAGGTGGGCATGTTGGTTTTTGGAGACCCGGAAGAAGGTATGTTTGGTCGGAAAAACGAGCTTGGGCATTTGTGCAAACCCAACTCTCTTAGTTGATAAATTTCATTATTTGTTCATTGATCGACTATTTCCCGTCATTTATCGTATTCATTGAACCCTAATTGATCAATCATTGTTTTCAGTGTAAATAAACTCGATAAATCAACCCTTTAAAGTAGTAATATATGGATGCTTCAATGGTATTTATTTCCGTCTCACAGATTAAAATCATGACTGCTCAGCATATTTTAGAGCAGGCAGGTATTGAGTCTGTTATTCTGGATCAGATGGATTCTGCTCATGCCGGAGTCTTTGGCGATATCAAGCTGTTTGTACCAAAAAGTGAAGAACTTCGAGCAAGGGACTTGCTGATGGCAGAGGGTGTGATTGAAGAGGGTTTTGTCTAAATACGCGTTCCTTTCCAGGTATAACTATTTTGGAAAAATGTGACCTGTAGGTGTATCAAAACTAAAAATGTCGTACTGGCGAAGCCGTACGACATTTTTAATAGAGACTAAGATCTGCTTTTTTTCATTGATCGATTTATTCCGGGTGTACAAAAGTTTTTGGAAAATGAAAGGTAAAGGTCGTTCCAACTCCACTTATGGAATCTACACTGATTCCTCCTTGATGTAGCTGTATTACTTTCTTGCAAATCGCTAATCCAATACCTGAACCCGGGCGATCAGTGTTATTTACTCTTTGAAACGGTTTGAATGCTTTGTCTTTGTATTTAACGTCTAAACCGACTCCGTTATCAATTACCTGGAAAACAAACCGGTCTGATTCTTCCTTTATACTGACTTGAATAACCGGAGCTACCTGCTCTTTTCTAAATTTAATTGCATTACTGATTAGATTTTGAAAAAGTTGTAGAATACCAGAACGATTAACATACAATGAAGGCATTGCATCTACCTGGATAGTAGCATTGTTCTGTTGGATTTCAGCAAATAAATTATCTAAAACATTTTGGAGAACATCAGCTATCGGTACCCATTCAAAAACAGCATCCTTTCGGCCGATACGAGAAAAAGATAGCAGGTCATTGATTACCAGATCCATTCGTTTTGTACCAGAAACAATATAATCCAGGAACTCGTTGGCACTTTCATCCAACTTTCCGGCATATCGTTTTTGCAATAGTTGACTGAAGTTGCCAATTGTCCGCAGCGGACTTTTTAAATCATGGGAAGCAACATAGGAAAACTGCTCTAATTCTTGGTAAGAACTTTCTAGAATGATAAGTTGCTCCTGGATCAGCTTATTTTTTTCATTTAGTTCAACTATTGTATTTCGCAACATATTGACAGAGATATCTTTGTCTTTTTGCATGCGAGCATTCATGAATTCTAACCCTTTAATCCGGTTTTTCTGTCGTTGGAAGAGTTTGGATAATTCATGCTTGGCATCCGGGTCAATATCCAGATGCTGTATATAGGATTCTAATTGCTCTTGGGTTAACATATGTTTGGGTGTCTTTAGGGTTTATCTTTCACGGATTAATACAAGAGAACATGTCACATTATGAAATTCACAGATTCCATTTTTCTTGTTCCCAATTTCACCATAAGTTAAAAACCCCGTCATTGGTTTTTGCCATTGATCGTAGATGCCACTAATTTCATTTTCCATCATTGGTCCAAATACCATATGTCGCCCTATACACGAGAACAAGATCATTCCATCCGTCTTGTTGACCTTTTTCCCATATTGTTGGAATAATTCAACTGTTTGGTCAACAACTTCGAAGCCTGGTGAAAGTGAAAACCGGAAGCGGTCTCCGTCTTTTACACCACCAGCAAGGATCATGGATCCGTCATCCTCATTTCCTACCATGGGAACCCTTAGGACACTTAGGCCGTCGTTTCTCTTTATTTGAAGAGGGTATTGAGCGGTTAAAGATTTTACTGGTTATCCACTAACAATAGTATTATAAAATTTACCAAATACATCAACAAAAATATCCATGGCCGGACGATTGTCAATCTCATAGACG
>CBDUIU010000362.1:0-5124 GCA_965367335.1 uncultured Saprospiraceae bacterium | reverse complement strand
CAGCTGCTGCTGCTCCGTCACTAAGGATGGATAGTTGCGAATGCACAAAAATGTACAAGACAATCGAAATGACAACATTTACCATTGGCCCCATGATCGCCACCAGTAATTCCTGCATGGGTTTTTCCGGCATTCGGGCCAAACTGGCTACCCCTCCGATCGGTAAGAGCGTAATTTTACGGGTCGGGATCCCAAATCGTCTGGCTGTCAGCGCATGACCTAATTCGTGCAGAATGACACAGACAAATATGGAAAGTACAAAAGCAATCGTCCAGAGTACGGCCTCGGTCGTACCCCCTTGTTGCCATCCAATATAAATGGCCCAGATAATAATGAGTACAAAAGTCCAATGAACCTGAAGGCGGATTCCCGCAATTTTTCCTAATCGAAGTGTACCATTCATAGTATGAAAATTTTTTCTTACCTACTATAACAACAACCACACTTATCTCTGGTTCAAATTGATTTCCAAACGCCACAGCTGAGTATCGAACAATATAATCATACCGGAATAATTATCCAATTACTGGCCATACTATCCTCCCTGACCATTCATTTTCGGCAAAGCTTCTCCTTTTTCTCACAATGTAGCAGGCTCCGCATAATATTTTTTTCGCAACCAGAAAGCGACCCGTACTAATAAGATCAGCGCGGGGACTTCCACCAGCGGACCAATCACCCCCGTAAAAGCTTGCCCGGAATTGAGTCCGAATACAGCAATGGCTACCGCAATGGCTAACTCGAAATTATTGCCTGCTGCGGTAAAAGAAATGGCGGCATTTTTATCGTAATCCGCTCCCATGGCTTTGCTCACAAAAAAGCCAATCAGGAACATAATGGTAAAATAAATCAGTAGCGGGATAGCAATCAGCAGTACATCCATTGGAATTTGAACGATCAGTTCTCCTTTTAGGGAAAACATGACCACAATGGTAAATAACAAGGCAATCAAGGTCATGGGAGAAATAGCGGGTATAAATTGTTGGTTATACCATTCTTCACCTTTCATTTTTACTAAGATCAAGCGGCTCAATAAGCCCAATAAAAAAGGAAGCCCCAGATAAATGGCCACACTTTCTGCAATGGTCCGGATCGAGATATCCACTATGGCGCCCTCAAAGCCAAAGTAAGGTGGCAAGACCGTGATAAATATCCAGGCGTAAAAAGAGTAAGCAAAGACTTGAAAAATACTGTTCAGGGCAACCAGCCCGGCTCCATATTCACTGCTCCCCTCGGCCAGGTCATTCCAAACCAAAACCATAGCGATACAACGCGCCAGCCCAATCAATATAAGCCCCACCATATACTCGGGATATTCCCGTAAAAAGGTGATTGCCAGGAAAAACATTAAGACCGGACCGATCACCCAGTTTAAGACCAAAGAGATGGAAAGTATTTTGACATTTTTAAAGACCTTCGGTAGTAAGGCATAATTCACTTTAGCCAATGGCGGATACATCATCAAGATCAAACCAATGGCGATGGGAATATTGGTAGTCCCACTGTTATACGTGTTAATCTGCGTTGGAATGGCAGGGAAAAAATAACCCAGCCCAATCCCCAGCGCCATGGCTGCAAAGATCCAAAGGGTCAGATAACTATCCAGGAAACTTAATTTTTTTGTCGTGGCCATTATAGATAGGTTGTAACTGTACAAATTTAATAGAAGACGATTTCCAATTTTATCCAAAAGTAATAATACGGTGATTCTTTCGGATGAGAAGAGGAAAAAATATTAACGCTATGTAAAATAAATAGCTCATTTCAGCAATAAGCAGGCATCATTTCATTTCAAAAGGCACATTTCGGACAAAGGCCGTTTCAAAAGACATGGTGGTATTTGTTTCAGCCACCCCGTCAATTTGTAATATGCTATCGTAAATGATATCCCGTAAGTGTCGGTTATTTCTGGCAAAAATCTTCACCATTAAGGCAAAGCGACCGGCGATATTAACACATTCCACGATTTCCGGAATTTTGGCCAGTTCTTTTTCCACATGACGATGCAATTTGACGTCGGATAACATGATCTGTGTGAAAGCCGCGGTTTCATAACCTAGCTTCCAGGCATCCAATTGAATCGTTGCATTTTTAAGAATGCCGGCAGCCCGGAGCTTTTTGATTCGTTGATGGATCAGCGTGTTCGAAACCTTTAGCTTTTTAGCCAATTTCGTATAGGGAACGCGGGCATCAATTGTCAGTTCATTCAAAATTCTGACGTCTATCGGGTCAAGTTGATTTTCCTCCATTAAATAACTATTTTATAAATTCAAAGTTGACACAAAATTGCACAAAAAAAACAATATTTGACGCTGTATCGTCCTCACAAAAGCAATTTACCTTTAAAAGGATTTAATTTGCGTTATTATTCAATAAACGACATTTAAAAAATAACAGTTATTTAACACTTAATTAGTCTTTGTTTGACAGACTTATTTAAAATCACAACTTATGAACATTTTAGCAATTTTGTCCGTGAGTATTATCCTCTTTTCAGTGATTGATATCATTGGCTCACTTCCGGTTATTATTAACTTGAAAAAAGAAGGCGTTCAGATCAAACCCACCGTAGCAACTGTTGCAGCGGGCTTCATTATGGTGCTGTTCTGCTTCTTCGGTGCCACTGTTTTAGGTATTTTCGGATTGGATGTTTCCTCCTTTGCACTAGCTGGTGCTTTGATCATTCTGTTTATTGGTCTGGAGATGATCCTGGGGATTCGTATTTTCCGAAATCACCATGAAGACGGTGGCAATGGTAGTGTCGTTCCTATCGCTTTCCCTTTGTTGGCAGGCGCCGGTACGCTGACGACCATCATTTCATTGAAATCTGATTATGACAATATTAGCATTCTCGCCGGGATCATTATCAACCTGGTCCTGATCTATATGATTTTACGGTCTTCGGACTGGTTATCCAGAAAAATGTCTCCTGCCTTATTGGATACCATCCGGAAAGTATTTGGAATCATTTTGATTGCCATTGCCATTCAGATGGCGAAAAGCAATATATAATAGTAGGAACCGGTCGGAAGGAATAAATTCTTCCGACCGGCTACTGTTGCTAATCAGCATGTCCAAAATTTTCCATAAGTATTACATTTTACTCTCCTAAGCTCCCTTTTCCTGCTACTCCTTTTCCTACCTTCGATTCATATTACCAAATTAGTATATTAGCTACTATACTAACAATATTCATGGTTCCTGTGAAGTACATCCCTCTATTGACAACGAGTGGCGTTGAGACCAGGCGCACCTCAGTGCGTTAAGGGCGATAATCTCAAACAGGACAGTTGAGATCGTTTAGCTCCTTTGCTAAAATTAATTTTAACAAATAAACAGGCAATCAGCTAATCACTTGATCCTGAACTAGATACCATCTGACTAAAATATATTTCAGGCAACAAAAATACGCTATACCTAATTTTCTTAGGCATTTAATTTGCATACCTAAAAATCTTAGGTATATTTGTCCTATGTTTTCAAAAGAACTACTCAAAGGAACCCTGAAGACCATCGTGCTCAAGCTACTGGCGGAGCACCAGGAGCTTTATGGCTACGAAATTACGCAGCTGGTCAAAAGACAAACTGCCGGCAAATTACTCCTCACCGAAGGGGCCCTCTATCCCACCCTACACCAGCTGGAGCAAAAAGGATTATTGGCTTCCCGCAAAACCAAGGTGGATGGCCGCACCCGGAAATATTATGCCTTGACAACAGCCGGGGCAACAGCTTCGCGTAACCGACTGGCAGAGTTCCAGGAGTTTCTCGTAGCGATGCAAATGATCTTAAAGCCCAGCTGAGCTGATAGTGATACCCTCAAAAATTTAAAAATGACACGATGGTAAAAATTTCACCACAACAACTGCTTTACATTAAAAAACAGCTATCAGCTTACCGTCTCCACCACGATTTACAAGAAGAATTGCTGGATCACCTCGCGACTTTGACCGAAGAACAAATGGCCAGCGGACAGTCCTTTACGGAAGCCTGTAACAATGCGCTTTCAAGATTTGAAAAAGATGATATACAAGCCATTAATCAATCTATTATTTCACTTCACAAAAAAAACCTGTTCATGAAACTTGTTGTTTTCTCTTGTAGCGCACTAGCGATTACACTAGCCACCTTCTTTATCTGGGCAAGCCCCAATCTAGCTCCTTCCAGACATATGACGACCTTAATTCCAGCTGATGGAGATGTTCCCGCCCTGGAAGTACCTGACATGGAATCCTTTTTTACCGAAGCGAATCCATTCGAGCCCCCCTCTATCAGTCCGATCAAAAATGCCCGACAAACCTCAGGCTTTGGCATGCGCATGCATCCGATCCACAAAGTAAAAAAATTACACCGGGGCATGGATTTCGCTGCGGCCATAGGCACCCCAGTCGTTGCTACAGCTGACGGAAAAGTAACAAAAGTTAAGTTGCAAACAGAAGGCTATGGCAAACACCTTGTTATCCAGCACGATGATATTTATAGTACCCTCTATGCCCAGCTTTCTAAAATATTGGTAAAAGAAGGTCAATATGTGCAAAAAGGAGACACCATTGGACTGGTAGGCTCCTCCGGAGCTTCCACCGCACCTCACTTACACTACGAAGTCAGAAAGCAAGGAGAGTATGTTGATCCGGAGCCCTTCTTACATCCTTAGATAGATAAAATCCCGTCTGCCGTCTGCCTTCAACCGTTCTTCGGACCGCAAGGCTGAGGGATCGTGTCAGCAGGGCTGACACTGCGGGAGGAGGGACTGGTTAGAGCTTTGGAAAAATTTTTGTGCTGTGGCAATGGGGACTTCCCAGCCTCTATGAGTCGGGCAGGAATCTTCGGTCTTCGGTCTTCAATCTTCAGTCTTCAGTCTTCAGTCTTCAGTTCATTATTCCTTTTAAATGCTAGAAAGCTAGAATTTTGTTTTTTTCTCAGGCATCTTTCGTTACGCGTCGCCTGAAGGCAACGCAACCTTAAAGGCCTGCGTCAACACTGTTCTGGGATTGTCAAGTCTTCAGTCTTCCCGCCTCCCGTCCACCGTCCGCCGTCTCACCCTTTCCTAATCATTTTAACAGAAAACCACCCAAGAAACAAGATAATCACAACCTTAATCGCCCAAAGCCTGGCGTTGTTTTGAAA
>CBDUIU010000361.1:0-5126 GCA_965367335.1 uncultured Saprospiraceae bacterium | reverse complement strand
CGTGAAAAACCATCGTAAAAGCGAGTTTCAAGACTTCCTAGATTTTTGCTTCTTTCCTGCCAGACTGCGTCACGCAGGCAGGTCATCAATGGAAAAGAAGATGAATAATTATCATCTGAAAAAGTGAGTTCATTTTTTTCACCATTTTGAACAGCCTACCCACGGGGTTTAACCTAATCTACTTCAACATCTCCACAATTCTTTCCGCTAACTGATGAGAGGTGCTTGATGACAATTGTACCCGCTTTAACGCTCCATCCCAGGTCTCTGCCTTTGCCGCCCAAACGTGAAAATGCCTATTTGCATCAAGTTCACAATATACGCCTAGTGGCATATGGCAGCCGCCTCCCATTAGCTTCAATACTTTGCGTTCCACGTTAGTACAGGCTGCGATGTCTGCATGATGAATGGCTTTGAGTTGGCGGCGCAGCGGTTTATCGCTAGCCAGGGTTTGATAAGCCAATACGCCTTGCCCTGGTGCCGGAACAAACTCTCTGGGATTCATTTTGATAATTGACAGGTCGGATAAGGTTTGCTCTAACTCTAGCCGGATAATGCCAGCCGCAGCTAAAAGAATCGCATCGTATTGCCCTTCCCGCAGTTTATTTATACGCGTAGGAACATTCCCCCGGATATCTTTAATTTCAACGTCAGGCCGAAAATCAAGGATCTGGGCTTTGCGCCTGGCAGAAGAGGTACCAACAATAGCGCCTTGAGGCAGCTGAAATAATTGACCGTCGGTCGTTTTTTCCTTGCGAATGAGCAGCCAGTCGGCGGGATTCTCACGATAGGACAAGGCGGTGAGCGCCAGGCCTTCCGGTTGGCTGGTCGGCATATCCTTGAGCGAGTGAACTGCCAGGTCCACGTCACCGCGTAGCAGAAAGTCTTCAATCTCCTTAGTGAAAAAGCCTTTCCCTTCGATTTTATCAAAACTCAGGTGCTGAATACGATCACCTTTGGTTTTAATGACCTGGATCGAAGATTCTAAACCTAATTCAGCTAATTGAGCGGTGAGGAAATTAGCTTGCCATAGTGCTAATTTGCTACCACGGCTGCCAATGTTGATGTTATGTATGTTTTTTGCCAAAATTTTATTTTTCCGGACAAATATAAGGAATCAGGCCAGCCCCTGGCCATCGTTTTAGCTTCTTTTGCACGTTATTACGTTGAAATGACATTCTGATCCGATGATCTTATTTTATTTCGTATCACATCCTGGTATTGAATTGAGATTAGGTTCACATTAAATTACTAACTTTGAGCGATGCAATTTACCGCAAGAAAAATTAGTCAGTTGTTGAACGGAACACTGGAGGGTAATCCGGATGTGCTCGTTTCTGCCCCTAGTAGAATTGAAGAAGGAACACCTGGAACCCTGACTTTTTTGGCGCATCCTAAATATGAGTCATATGCGTATACGACGAAGGCCTCTGTACTCTTAGTTAGTGAAGAATTTCAGCCAACCCGTGAAATCGCGGCTACTATAATCCGGGTAAAAGATGTATACGCCAGTTTGGCTGTTCTCTTAGCTCAGTTTAATGGAAAACCGAAAGCCACGAAAGGTATTTCTCCTCAAGCTGTTGTTCATGAATCCGCAGTTATTGGTAAGGAGGTAACTATTGGCCCTTGTTCGGTGATTGAAAGGGATGTTGTCATTGGAGAAGGTTCAATAATTGGCGCCCAGGTGTACATCGGAGTAGGGGTAAAGGTGGGTAGACAGGTACAGCTTTACCCTGGTGTGCGGATTTTCCACAACTGCCAACTAGGTGATAATGTTATCCTACACGCCAATACAGTCATCGGCTGTGATGGTTTTGGGTTTGTACCTGGAGAAGATGGCAGTTTTCAGAAAATAGATCAGATTGGAAATGTGATCATTGAATCGAATGTAGAAATAGGTGCTAATACAGTAATCGACCGGGCTACGATGGGTGCAAGGTGTCAAATTAGACAACTTGATTCAAGTTGCACATAATGTAGAAATTGGAGAAAACACAGTAATCGCGGCTCAAGCGGGTATCGCAGGAAGTACTAAGTTGGGTAAAAATTGCATGATTGGTGGCCAGGCTGGTTTTGTTGGACATATAAAAATTGCGGATGGCACCAAGGTGCAAGCACAAAGTGGTGTCGCTGCTTCTATTGAAGAACCAGGGCAGGCGGTGTATGGCTCTCCTGCATTAAGGTATAAAGAATACCTGAAATCATATGCTATATTTAAACAACTTCCAAAAATTTTCCAACGCTTAAATTTTTTGGAGAAAAAACTGAAGGATCAAAATTTAAAAACGTAAAATTGCAAGAGTAACACTTTCATAATTAGTGCGTTAGAAAAAGGAACAAAACGAAGGACCAACAACTCCTTTCTTCTTTCCACGCAAAGACTTCTGGCTATTCATTTTTACGAAGTGAAAAAATATTCCAGCGGGTATTCTGATGTAGTAATGCCTCGAATGATAAGTGCTATCTCAGCTCTCAAACCGGGATAAAAATGTATCTTTGCACCAAAATCGAGGGACTACCGAAATTATGAAACAACATACCATAAAAAAAGCAGTTACCGTGGAGGGAGTAGGTCTACATACTGGACAAGCAGTCAAAGTAACCTTTAAACCAGCTCCAGAAAATCATGGCATCAAATTCAAACGTGTGGATTTGGAGGATCAGCCGATAATTGCTGCGGAGATTGGCCGCGTAACTTCTACGAACAGAGGAACAACCTTGCAGGATGGAGATGCTCAGGTGAGCACTGTTGAACATGCACTTTCCGCCTTAGCCGGCTTACAGATTGATAATGTGCTGATTGAAATTGATGGCCCCGAAGCGCCCATTATGGATGGGTCAGCTATCGATTATGTACGACAATTGGAAGCCGCCGGAAAGGAGGAACAGAAAATGGATCGGGACTATTTTATTATTACCGAACCCATTTCTTTTCGGGATGAAGAAACCGGCACGGAACTCATGGCGCTACCTTCTGATCATTTTGAGATCACTACGATGATTGATTTCGACTCTGACATCCTGGGACATCAGTATGCTTACATGGAGTCTTTGGATGATTATAGCAAACAAATAGCACCTTGCCGAACTTTCGTTTTTTTACATGAGCTGGATCAATTATTAGATCAAAACCTGATCAAAGGCGGCGATTTGGATAATGCCATTGTTATTGTTGATCGGCTGATGAACCAAAAAGAATTGGATACCCTGGCTAAACGGCTGGATAAACCAAAGGTCAAGGTGGAAAAGGCGGGTATTCTTAATACGATCGATCTGCACTTTGAAAATGAAGCAGCCAGACATAAATTACTGGATGTAATCGGTGACCTGGCTTTAGTAGGTCGCCCGATCAAAGGTAAAATCGTCGCAACCAAGCCTGGACATACTGCCAACATAGAGTTTGCTAAAATTTTGCGGAAACGGTATAATGAACAACGCAAACTCAAGGGTAAGCCCGTATATGATCCTACTAAGGAATCATTAAAAGATGTAATGGAAATTATGGAGTATTTACCCCATCGTTATCCATTTATTCTGGTGGATAAAATAATTGAGCTATCCGATACACACGTAGTTGGCATAAAAAACGTTACAATTAATGAGCACTTCTTTCAAGGCCATTTTCCAGGGAATCCGGTGTTCCCTGGCGTATTGCAAATGGAAGCCTTAGCTCAGACAGGGGGCATCCTGGCATTATCTACTGTAGAAAATTCAGAAGATTGGGATACTTATTTCTTAAAAATCGACAATGCTAAGTTTAAAAGCAAAGTTGTCCCCGGAGACACCCTCATATTGAAAATGGAGTTACTTTCTCCCATTCGCAGAGGTATCGTTCACATGCAAGGAACGGCTTATGTCGGAAACAAAATTGCTTCCGAAGGAGAGTTGACGGCTCAAATTATCAGACGTAAGAATGAATAGCACACTAAGGCATATCCATCCGGATGCGCAAATCGGAAAAAACGTAAAAATCGGCCCTTTCGTTACCATTGAAGCTGATGTAATTATTGGTGATGGTACGGAGATCGGCCCTAATGTGTGTATCTTCAATGGTGTGCGCATAGGTAATGATTGCAAAATATTTCCGGGAGCCATTATCGGTTCAACTCCTCAGGATTTAAAATTTCAAGGCGAATACTCCTTGCTGGAAATTGGAAACAATGTGACCATCCGGGAATATTGTACTATCAACCGAGGCACGCGCGCAAATTATCGTACCTATATTGGTGACAATAGCTTAATTATGGCGTATTGCCACATCGCTCATGATTGTATTATTCATGAGAATTGTGTGCTGGCAAATTGTGTCAACCTCGCCGGTCATATCGAGATCGGGCCTAGAACTGTGCTAGGTGGTCTGACTGCCGTGCACCAGTTTGTTCGTATCGGTGATCATGTCATGGTAGGAGGTGGCTCATTGGTGCGCAAAGATGTACCTCCTTTCGTTAAGGCTGCCCGGGAGCCTTTGTCTTATGCTGGTATCAATTCCATTGGTCTTCGCCGCCGCGGTTTTACCGCTGAGCAAATTCACAATATTCAGGATATTTATCGCATTCTTTATATCAAGGGTTATAATACTTCACAGGCGCTAAGCGTCATCGAATCTACAGTCAATTCCACTCCGGAACGTGAAAAAATCCTCGCCTTTATCAAAAATGCAGATCGGGGAATTATCCGTGGCTTTCGTCAGTTGCGGGGAAATATGAATGGCAGCAAACAGCATGGATCTAAGGTTGGATAATGTCGGTAAACGTTACCGCTACGAATGGATTTTTCGAAAAATCGACCTGAACCTCAAAGCAGGGGAGCGTATTGCTATTACCGGGGCTAACGGAGCTGGCAAATCAACCTTGATGAAAATTCTGTCCTTTCATCTTCGTCCTTCCGAAGGACAAATTCAACTGAACCACCTGGGAAAATTAATTGATGCGGATGCTGCTTATCGCCAGATTAGCTATGCAGCCCCTTATATCGAACTCATCGAAGAACTTACCCTTCGTGAAGCCATTCGTTTCCATAAAAATTTTAAACCTTTTCTTCAACAATTGACGGTCAAAGATCTTTTGGATCGCTTACAATTCGCGAAATCAAACCAAAGCAAGCTTATTCGCTATTTTTCCAGTGGC
>CBDUIU010000360.1:0-5141 GCA_965367335.1 uncultured Saprospiraceae bacterium | reverse complement strand
TGTTCAACTGATGCGTCATGAAGATGTTAAACGCATCCGGGTGGTAGCAACCAAATCGATTATCTGAGAGGATAAAGTCAAAGGGTGTTATTCGAAATTGCTTTGTTAACCAAGTATGTTCCTGCCGTATGGCCCATTGGATTTTTGGCGCCTGCCAGAACATGTTCCACATCATATTTGAAGAAGGATAGCTAATATTGTAAGCTGGCATTTCCAGAGCTTGCAAAACGGGAAACTCCTGCCGCCATAGTTCCAGCGCCCGACCATCGGAAGCTAAAACCACCTTTGCTCCAGCGGACAGTAGCTGCCGGATGAGTGGGATACAACGGGTAGCGTGTCCCAGGCCCCAGTTGAGTGCAGCCACTAGTACAATATTATTCCGGAAACGATTAGGCGAGCTAAGCAAAAATGATTAATTTTATTTTAAGTGTGAAAAATTAAAGGACAAAACTAATCATTAGAAATGAAAACCAAGTTACTCTTCCGTATATTGATTTGTTGTTATCTAGTATGTTTATTGGCTTGCAAGGCAGGAGATTGTGGTTGCCCGCCTTGATAAGGTATTACGGGTTTATAATAGCGTTTGTCCTAACTCAAGTTTACTCATTTTATACTTCAACCCTACAGGGAAACATACCATTTCCCCTTTGAAAAAACATTTTCAAAGCTAAAGATAATAACAGCTTCCAATCGTTTTTTTCGACCTCACGTTAATTTATGTTAACATTTTTTTATTATTTCAATTGACAATAATGCACAATATTTTATTGCAAATCTCCATTATTACCTACAATAAATATCGAACAAATGGATTTTTACAGTATTAAAAATATCATTTCCTTATCCATTCAAGAATAGTCCGCCTAAAGTGGGCAACCCTTGGCTAGACCTTATGCCAGGGGAAGCTAAAGTGGCAAATGTAACATAAGAGTTTACAATTTTCTCTTGCCATTTAAGCGTACTCTATTTCTCAATATATATTGTCAGGTGAATTCGAAAAGACGGGAGGATTATATCTTCAATTACTGAAATAAATTCGTCTATCTATCTAAGTAAGTTCACTTTTAATAAAACACATTACCTATGAATCATTTAAAATTGAATCAGTCGAAAGTACACGAGCTTGTTAGTAGTTTGAAGCAATTATTAACAGATTATCAGCTGTACCGCCAGAAGCTAAATGTCTTTTTGGAAAAAGGGAATTATAAATACTTCAAGGATTTTCATCAACATGTTGAGGCCTTATATAACAATACAAATAAGGATATGAAAGATATTGTCAGTAGGATACAGATATTAAGTTATAGCCCAACGATTGAATTTAAAAAATTGCCGAGGTTCATTGAAAACAGGCTTTTTCATGATGCACGTAATGTTATGTTAATGACCGCGTCAATCATAAATACCCATAATGTTCTGGTTGGTAACATGAAAAATGTCATTCACAATGCAGCAGCGGCTAATGACCGACACACTAATAATTTGATCAATAGAGTCCAGGATTTTCTCGAAATTCAATCCTGGATATTAGGACTATGGAGTGATATGTATACCGAAATCTTATCACAAAGATTTATTAAACATAGGTCTAAACTCAATACAGATACTCTGGGATTTCGGTGGCAGGATTTAGTCAGTTCTTTGTCTTTTAAGTAGAGCTTATTCAAGCTTTATCTTTGCAAACAATTTCTATTTTGCTCAATCTGAAAATTTAAATAAACAGGAGTCAACCGAAATTCTTACAATGTTTAAAATTCCGGTTGACTCCTATTATGCTCCAGTCAATAATTAGTTTAACCGAATCTCATCCCCACTTCCATCAAAGAAAGTAAACTGGCTCAAGTGATAATCCATACTAGGCTTCACTCGAATCCAGCGGAAGTATTTACGATACCATTTCATTTGCATACTTGGCAAGCCATATTTGATGTAAGCATTGATATAAGGATGTACGACCAGGTGAAGTTTGGTATTTGGACGAGACTGTAAAATGAATTCCAAATCGCGTTCAATTTCGTCAGTAAGCAGGATGGTAGGATTGGTCTTGCCGGTACCATTACAAGTTGGGCAAATTTCAGCCGTATTGATTTTGACTTCAGGCCGAACACGTTGACGGGTGATCTGCATCAGGCCAAACTTACTCAAAGGCAAAATGGTATGCTGAGCCCGATCCTTTTTCATCATATCCCGCATATGATTCAGCAGGCGTCGCTTATGTTCCGGGACTCGCATATCGATAAAATCAATAATGATGATCCCACCGATATCACGCAATCGCAGTTGTCGGGCAATCTCTTCCGCTGCCTCCATGTTCACTGCCAACACTGCTTCGGCCTGTTCACCACTTGGCACTTTGGGTCCGCTGTTCACATCAATGACGTGCATGGCCTCAGTATGTTCAATAACGAGGTAGGCACCGCTAGGCATGGTTGCCGTTTTTCCAAAAGAACCTTTAATCTGCCGGTTGATCGCATAGGTATCAAAAATCGGTTTGGAAGAACGGTGATGCTTGACAATCTTTAGTTGCTCAGGCGAAATAGAGCCCAGATAAGTACGAATGTTGTCATAGAGTTCCCGGTCATTAACGACAATCCGGTTAAAAGAATCGGTGAGCAAGTCGCGGAGGATGCTAGAAGTTTTGTCAAGTTCACTAAGCAGTTTAGCTGGTGGTTTGGCATGCTGTAATTGCTCAAACACCGTTTCCCACTTACTCATCATCAGGTTTAATTCCTCGTGCAGATCAGCCACTTTTTTGCCTTCTGCTGCCGTCCGAACGATTACCCCAAAATGCTTTGGACGGATACTTTCCACCAACATTCGTAAGCGTTTTCGTTCCTCTGTATTAGAGATTTTTTTTGACACCGCAATAACCTCGGTAAATGGCGTTAGGACTAAGTACCGCCCGGGGATAGTCAATTCACAACTTAGGCGAGGGCCTTTGGTAGAAATGGGTTCTTTGAGGATTTGCACTAAGATAGGCTGCTTTTTGCTGAGCACCTGGTCCACTTTCCCTGTTTTGATGATCTCCGGTTCTATTTTAAACTTGTCCAGGCTGGAGGTATTCATTTTACCCATATTCACCTCTTTGGTATACTTGAGTAAAGAGCGCAATTTTGGTCCCAGATCCGTATAATGCAGGAAAGCATCTTTCTTGTGCCCGATGTCCACGAAGCCCGCATTGAGGCCAGGCATCAATTTTTTTACCCGGCCCAGAAAAATATCTCCTACTGTAAAATTGGTATTCGTTTTTTGGTAGTGGACTTCCACTAGCTTTGAGTCCTCTAACAAGGCAATTTCTACCTGAGTGGGAGTCGAATTAATAATGAGTTCTTTTTCCACTGTGCTTAATGTTTACTTCTTTGAAAGTGTTCACAAGAGCTGAGTATGCTCAGCTATGCCACCCTCGAAGAAAAGGAATTTTATCGCAAAGTGATTAATAAGAAAATCTTAGTATAGCTTAGGACCCAACTGCAAGCCAGAACTCATCCGGATGACAAGTAACTAAAGGATTGGTGATACAGAAAATGGCATTTGCCAAAACCGGTATATATATATGGATAAGGATAACAAGAAGCCCTGAAATTGAAACCAGCTTTCTTAGGAATATTTCCTAGAGCTTGATCACAATTAAAATTATCAGAAAGTTTCTTTTCGCATTTTGCATATGGGGTGTCAATTTGGTAGTAGACGATACCTATAGGCATAAACTAAACAATCGCATAATCAGACGTTTCTCTGTTTATACGATACGTGCTTCAATACTAAAAAGGCTTTTCATCATTGAAAGCTTGCTATCCGAAATAAAGGGTAAAGAAAAACTCCGGTTCTTTATTACCAATCTTTACTCGTCAATTTCATCAAAAGAAAAAATAGATGATTGCTATTAAGCTGAGGAACTTTACTTTTCGTACCTCCTATCAACCAAATGCTAATGATTTCATCTAAGTAAGGGAGGAAAGTGCAAAAGGTGGAAAAATAAAAGACGTAAAAGATGTTTAACTATTACAGTTCACTATTTTTTACCTTTCTCATCTCTATTACCTTTTGTACACTTCCTCTATATCTTACTTATTTACTTTTTCTTTTTGTGACGATTCTTACGCAATCTCTTCTTACGTTTATGCGTCGCAATTTTGTGACGTTTACGCTTTTTTCCACAAGGCATAATTAATTAATTTAAATGGTATAAAAATTTAATATCTCTTTTTGCAATGTATAAAAAACAACACTGCTATAATGAGTTGTTTTGTCCTGGCCTACTCTTGCCGGCATTTAGCGCCCGCTTCGGCGGCCTTTGCCTGGTCTCCTAAGCCATTGTATGCTTGTTCTAACAAACAGAAGAGGCGGTTGTTCTCAGGATCCGCTGCAATGGCAGCCTGTAACCGCTCCAAAGCTTTACTAAACTGTCCGGTTTGGATAGCCAAACGTCCCAGATTAGACAAGACGATGGGGTTCTGAGGATACTTTTGATCCAGATCCCGCAGCTGTAAAATACCTTTCATCGGATTATCCTTAGGAGGGTATTCCACATTGGTCAAGGCAAGGTTGACACGGTGGGCAACCTCATCTGGATTTAAGGAAATCGCATTTTCAAATGCCGAAGCTGCACGATTTGCGCAGAACTGCTTGATCTTTTCCTCAGTTGACTGACGGATGCAAAGCACATAAGTAGTACCAGCGATTGACCAGGCCTCCTCATCTTCCTGAGCAAGTTCAGCTAACTGCTGGGCATAGTAGCCCGCCATTGCGGGTTGTTCAAACTGATACCAACGCCCGGATAGTGTTCGAAGGGCGACTAATCTGCTGCTATCTTCCGTTGCTTCGGATAATTGTTGATCTAATAGAGCAACGACTAACCGCTGCTCCTCTGACAATTTTTCCTCCGCAGCCTGTTTTATACTTCCAATGCCGGTACTTTCCGTAACAAAAGCCCTGGATTTTTCCACGGCGGTTTGCTGTTGCGACTTCGTATCCAGTCCAAAATATAATACAGCGAAAAGAATACAGCAAGCAGTAATGGCGATAAGTTGACCTCTAGTCATAAGTATTCATAAATGGCTTAATCATCACTGTCGTCCGAAGGTAAACTCGTTACGTTACCTTTAACTTGTTCTACGAAAACTTTGGCAGGTTTAAAGGCA
>CBDUIU010000359.1:0-5148 GCA_965367335.1 uncultured Saprospiraceae bacterium | reverse complement strand
TGGTTAGTTATAGAGCTTAATATCCTTTACTACTTTTTGTAAACTTTTGATCTCTCCTAGGGGTAGTAATAAATCCACATAAGGCAAAGCAGCTTTCATACCAGCTACTTCGGGTGCCCACTCTGCACTGCCTGCTAATGGATTTAACCAGATTACCTTCATCGCCCGGCGGTGTAAGAAATGCATCTGCGCTGCTACTAAATCTACTGCTCCTGTATCCCAACCATCACTAAGGATAAAAACGATAGTTTTGTTGTTTACTAATTTGTGTGCATATTGTTGATTAAAAAATTTTAACGAATCTCCGATCTTTGTTCCTCCGGCCCAATGTTCCATCTTGTCAATCACTTTTTTTACGGATTGATCTAAAGAACGAGTGCTAAGCTCAGGAGATATATGTTCCAATTGGGTGCTAAATACAAAGGTTTCTACTTTTGGAAAAAGTTGTTGCCAGGCATACATAAATTGAATGAAAAACTGACTATACAAAGCCATAGACTTACTTACATCGCAAAGCAAAACGACACTCAATGCTTGTTTTTTCTTTTTGCGAAAAGCCAATTGAATGATTTCATCCCGCCTTGTAATATTTAGTCGTATCGTTTGCTTCAGGTCGATTTGCTTTTTTTGAGGTGTTTTTCGAAAACGGCGGCTGCGGCGGTTAGCCAGTTTGTCTACTAATTTTTTAACCAGGCGAAAAACTTCCCGTAGCTCTTGTTCGTCAAATGGTGGAAAAGATTGGGTAGACTTACTTTCCAAGTCGGAATAACTGGCTACTTCCTCGGTTTCTTTTTCCTTGTTCCCATAGAGCCAACTTTTCAGTGCCTGGAAACTAGGTTTCTTAGCTGGACGCGTTTGCCCCGTTTCCTGCTTTTCTTCTACTTCTTTTATCTTGCTATTAACAGCTCTGTCCAGCTCTTTCCAGTAATGCTCGTACAGCTTTGGGAATTGCTGTAATTGGAGAGGGGTTCGACAAAGTGCAGCTTGCAAACACAATTGGAGTTGTTCCGGAGATTCGTAAGGTTGTACCAATTGTATCGCCAGCAAGGCATCTTGCTCTTCGCGTACACCAACAGTAAATCCTTTGTTGCGTAGGAAGCGGCAAAAAGCAACAACGTTAGCGGATAGCTCTGTTTGACGGTTGATCATTATTGGTTAAAATTATATAACCTATTGATGAGTACTCTAAAAGCAATGGGTTTAATGGTCATTGGAATGTGCCACTGGCTACTTAAAACTTAAGTAGCACGCTTATTTTACTTTAGAAACCACGCCGACCTCTTGTAATAATGTTGATAAGGACAAGGATGTATCCCTGACGTCTTTCCAATCCTTGAGTAGGATACCTAGTGTTTCTTCTATGATCGTTTGGTCCAGGTGATCAATGTGTAATACAGCAAGTGCCTGAGCCCAATCTAAGGTTTCTGCAATGCCAGGCACCTTATCCAACTTTTGTTTTCGAAGTGTCTGTAGGAATTGACAGATCTGCTCTCCCAGTTTTACATCAATACCGGGTAGTTTTTTCAAAACAATTTCCAGCTCTTTCTCAAATGATGGATAATCGATCCACAAGTAAAAACAGCGGCGACGTAGGGCATCGGATAAATCCCGCATCCGATTACTTGTAATGATGACTGTTGGAACATGTTTGGCTTTTATAACTCCTAACTCCGGAACACTGATCTGCCAATCCGATAATAATTCTAACAAAAAACTTTCAAATTCTTCGTCTGCTCGATCTACTTCGTCAATCAACAATACCGGAGCCTGCTCACGGGAGATAGCTTGTAACAAAGGACGCCGAAGGAGAAATTTTTCATCAAAAATAAAATGCTCTTTTTCCTCTAAAGACAGCTGCTCCGTCTCCATTAATTTAAGAGCTAGTAATTGTCTTTGGTAATTCCATTCGTATAGCGCTTGCTCGGCGCTAAGTCCTTCATAGCATTGTAGCCGGATGAGCTCTGTGTCATAAGCCGCAGCAAGTACTTTAGCGATTTCTGTTTTTCCAACTCCGGGAGGGCCTTCGACCAACAAAGGTCTCTGCAGCTGCTGGCTGAGAAAGATGGACATCAGAATGGGTCTCTCAGCAATATAGCCTTGTTGTTTTAGTTGTTCGTTAAGCGCGTCAAGTGACTGGTTGTGCTGCATGTTTTTAAAAAATAGGATGCGAAAAAAAAGCGATTGGATAAAAAAGCGATCGGATTGCGAGAAGCAATCCGATCGCGGGGGCTGACATTTGGGTTGCTTAAATTAGCTTAAGCCAGCGCATTTAATGCACGGTTTGCGTAAACACCCGCCAAATGCCTGCGGTATTTTTCATTCGCATAATGATCGGACATTACGGAGGCGCCATCTGCAGCCTTAGCTGTTGCAATAGCAATGTTATCAGGGTCTAGCGCATTTCCGGTAAGTGCATTTTCAATTCCAGTATCTCTGAATGGAGTGGCACTGACGCCACTGAAAGCCACACGCGCATTGGCGACTTTCCCATTGTCCATAGCTACGGCTGCTGCACAACCAACGATTGCAAAGCGGGAAGCCGGCTGTACAAACTTGTGATAAGTAGAGTGCTTGTTGGCTGCAGTTTTGGGAATACGAATAGCAGTGATGATCTCATTTTCTTCTGCGGCAGTCATAAATAACCCTTTGAAGAATTCATCCACATGGACTTCCCGAGAACCGCTCTCATTTTGAACGACGATAGAAGCATTAGCTGCGAGTAGTACTGCCGGCCAGTCTGCTGCCGGATCGGCATGAGCTATGCTGCCGCCAATAGTGCCAAAATTGCGTACTTGCAGGTCACCAATCATTCCAGCTGCATGAGCTAACATAGGGACGTACTCTTTGAGTATATTGTTTTTGGCAATAGCTCCGTGCGTAACACAGGCGCCAATAGTGATGCTTTGCTCATCGTCGCTGATGTTCTGCAAGGATTCGATTCCGGTGATATCGATGATGTTTTCAGGGTCTGCTAAGCGTAAACGCATGATGGGGATCAGGCTGTGGCCACCCGCCAGGATTTTGCACTCGTCTTCGTATTTATTCAAGAGCTGAATTGCTTCAGCAACGGACTTAGGTTTATGGTAGGCTATTTTAGAAGGTATCATGATTATTTTTTTAAGGAGATCAAAAGGGGTAAAAAGCGGTAGAAAGATAAAGGGAATGAATTTACATTCTAAGCCTTACTATCCTGTTACTACTTTATCCTTCATGAATAATGTTCCAAACTTTTTGTGAAGTTACTGGCATTTCGATGTCGTGTATACCATAAGGTGTTAAGGCATCCATAACCGCATTAACAACTGCCGGAGTAGCCCCGATACAACCTGCTTCACCTGCACCTTTAACCCCAAGCGGATTGTGCGGACAAGGAGTTACCGTACGATCAATTTCAAAGCTGGGAAGATCATCCGCTCTCGGCATGCAATAATCCATATAGGATGCATTTAATAATTGACCGGACTGATCGTAGATCGTTCCTTCATATAATGCCTGGCCGATCCCCTGAGCTACACCACCGTGTATCTGCCCGTCAACGATCATGGGGTTAATAACATTACCTACGTCATCAACGGCAATGAAACGCTTTAACTTTACTTTTCCAGTTTCTTTATCGATTTCAACAATGGCGATATGTGCGCCAAAGGGATAAGTAAAATTCGCCGGATCATAAAAGCTGGAGAAGTCCAACCCCGGTTCCAAGCCTTCCGGATAATCGTGCGGTACGTAAGCCGTCAAGGAAACATCGCCAAAGGCAATGGATTTGTCAGAGCCTTTTACCGTCCATTTTCCATCAGCATAGTCCAGGTCCTCTACCGAACATTCCAATTTATGGGCAGCGATCTTTGCACCTTTTTCCAGAACCTTTTCAATGCTCTTTACGATGGCCGATCCACCTACAGCTAAACTTCGAGAACCATAGGTCCCCATCCCAAAAGCTACGGCCTCGGAGTCACCATGGACAATTTCTATATCTTCTATTGGAATGCCTAATTTATCCGCGACAACCTGAGCGAAAGTTGTTTCGTGTCCTTGGCCATGTGAATGAGAGCCAGAGTAAACACTAACCTTGCCGGTAGGTTGTACCCGAACTTGTGCGGATTCATAAAGACCGGCACGGGCGCCCAGCGCACCAACAACTGCAGAAGGGGCAATACCACAAGCTTCGATATAAGTAGAAAAACCAATGCCCAATAATTTGCCATTTCCATTTTCGCGCATGTGTTTTTGTTCAGCTCTGAAATCTTCATAACCGACCATTTCAAGCGCACGATCCAACACTGGGTGGTAGTTGCCACTATCATATTGTAATGCGACCTGTGTTTGATAACCGGGTTGTTCCACGCCATCAAAAGCAGGGATAAAGTTTTGTTTACGCAATTCTGCCGGATCTCTCTTCATTTCTAGTGCAGCCGTATCCATTAGACGCTCTAATAAATAGGTAGCTTCCGGACGACCAGCACCACGGTAGGCATCAACTGCGTTGGTATGCGTAAACACGGCATCTACGTGAATGTGAATTTTAGGTGTCGTATATAAGCCTTGTAAAAGTGTTCCGTGTAAATAGGTAGGAACAGCGGGCGCAAAGGTAGAGAGATAAGCTCCCAGGTTTGCATAAGTTTTCACTCGAAGGGCGGTGATGTTTCCTGCTGCATCAAAACCCATTTCTGCCTTGGTGACATGGTCCCGGCCATGGGCATCCGTAAGAAAACTTTCACTCCGTTCTGCGGTCCATTTCACCGGACGTTCTAATTGTTTAGAAGCCCAGGTGACTAAAGCTTCTTCCGCATAATGGAAAATTTTACTGCCAAAACCACCTCCGACATCTGGTGCAACGACCCGGACTTTGTGTTCTGGAATGCCGAGTACAAAAGCACATAATAATAAGCGGGTAAGGTGAGGGTTCTGAGAAGTAGTCCATAAGGTATATTTACCGTATTGACTTTCATAGTGACCAATAGCCGCACGAGGTTCAATCGCGTTAGGGACCAATCGCTGATTGATGTATTCCAGCGTAGTAATGTGGTGGGAGTTTTCCATGGCTGCATCTACTTCCGCTTTGGGATTGCCTAATTGCCAGTCGAAGCACAGGTTGCCAGGAGCATCTGCATGTACTTGCGGGGCACCAGGTTGGGCAGCCTCTTTAGG
>CBDUIU010000358.1:0-5160 GCA_965367335.1 uncultured Saprospiraceae bacterium | reverse complement strand
ATCACAAATGAATTTTAAAACTAGATTAACACTATTGGTAGTATTGTTATTCAATATTACTTTATTTGCCCAGGACAGATATAATTTATCCGGTACTGTTGTAGATGCGGCCAGTGTGCCCATTCCTGGGGTGAACGTAATTGTTGTGAACACAACAAGGGGTACGGCAACCGATTTTGATGGGTTGTTTCAATTAGAAGTTGCCAATGGCGAAGAGCTTCAATTTTCTTATTTGGGCTATGTTACCCAAATAATTGAGATTACTGGTCAAGATCAATTGAATATTGTATTGGCAGAAGATGCCGCACAACTTGAAGAAGTTGTGGTTGTTGGGTACGGTACGCGTAAAAAATCGCACTTAACCGGTGCTGTTTCCCAAGTTGGTGGTGACGATGTTGCAGCAGTACAGACTGCACGGGTCGATGATGCATTGGCTGGTAAGTTGCCAGGTGTTTTGATTCAAAATCAAGATGGGTCGCCTGGTGCAGATCCAAAAATCCAAATTAGGGCGGCATCATCTATTTCAGGGGAATCAAGTCCGCTGATTGTTGTGGATGGATTTCCGATTTCAGGAAGTTTGGCAACGGTTAACCCAAACGATATTCAAAGTTTAGAGGTATTGAAAGATGCTGCTTCCGCTGCAATATATGGTTCTAGGGGAGCAAATGGTGTTATTTTGGTAACCACCAAAAAAGGTAAGACTGGTAAAGCTAGTTTTAGCTATAATGCCTATACGAGTTTCTCCAGTAAGTACCGCGACAATATCCTTAAAACAGGTCCAGAATGGGCTGCTATCTCAAGAAAGGAGATTGCTGCTGGTAATTGGGACCTTTCCCAAATTGATCCGGCTTTTGTCGAGTATAGGTTAAATGCCTATGAAAATTCACCTGGTGCGATTGGTTCAGAAGATTGGCTTTTTAAAAGTGGTAATATGACAAGTCATGACTTTAGTATGAGCGGAGGCACTGACGATGTAAATTACTTTGCTTCAATTGGGTATCAAAACGCGGAGGGTGTTATCCGTACTGAAGGTTTTGAAAGACTGAACGCACGTTTGAATGTCGATGCCAAATTGGGGGAAAAGTTCAAGGCAGGAGTAAGTTTCAATGGATTTACATCCCATAGGGATATCTTAGGTCATGACATGAGGGATCTTTTAAGAGCGTATGGTGTCCATCCTATTTACCATACAAATGAGTCTATTGCATTCGTGCAAGCATTGGATACTGAAGCCCAGGCTTTGGGCCTTGCGGGGTTTGACGATGGCTATAGAGGTTCGACTTTCGAAGCTAATAGTATTTATGAATTAGAGCCTGGTATGACGGCACAAGACTGGCATTATGGAAGGGCAAATAATGGTATTGGTGGATCTGGTGATGCAGGTCCGGCAACAAAGCTTGATAACACAGAGCGCTGGGAAAGAACGTTTTTCGGAAACGTCAATTCCTATCTGCAATATGAAATTCTGGATGGGTTAAATATAAAAACTGTTCTAGGAGGTGACCTTAAAGATACCCGATTCTATGAACATAGATTACTTGGGTTTGATTCTAGGGCAAGGACTTCACAAACTTACATGGATCAAGAAGATTTAAAAATCTTTTCAGTGGTAAGTGAAACTACTTTGAATTATGCAAAAGTGATTGGTAAGCATGATATAGCTGCGGTAGCTGGAATTGAATATCAAACTACCTCATTGAAAGGGACGGCCTTAGATGGTGCCAATGTACCGGATACCGCTATTCAAAATTATAACCTGTTCAGTCCTGCGGATATCACCGTAACGGAGCGAGACGAGACTAGAAACAGACAGAGCGTTTTTGGAAGAATCAACTATGCGTATGACGATCGTTTTTTGGTATCGGTCTCAGCGAGAAGGGACGGGGATTCCCGATTTGGGGCTAATAAAAGATATGAAACATTCCCAGCGCTTTCTTTAGGATGGAATGTGCACAATGAATCTTTTTTAGCAGATAGTAAGGCATTGAGCCAATTAAAACTAAGGTTTAGTACCGGGTCTTTAGGAACTACTTCTTTTTTAGGGTCTTATGATGCATTGAGTCTTTTGGAGCCTCAAGCAACAATATACGGGACAGGATTTTTGATCCCGAATAATGTAGCAAACCCAGATTTAACCTGGCAAACCAATACAGAGACCAACTATGGTATTGATTTAGGTTTTGTAAACAATCGTTTTAGATTGGGTGTTGATTACTATACCTCCGATATTCAAGACATCTTGATTAATCAAAGTGTTTCTGAAGTATTGGGTACTACTTCCATAGTACTAAATTCCGGTGATGTGAGAAGTTCTGGTTTGGAGTTTCAATTAGATGCAAAGGTATTATATACCGAAGATTTCTCTTGGAGTTTTAATGCAAACTTATCTACAGTAGATACAGAGATCAAAGAATTAGGTGGCCTTAGTGAATTACCTCAAGCAATATACGGCACGTCGGGTAGAGGTCCTGTGTTTAGAAATTATGTAGGTGGGGAAATTGGTGAAATGTGGGCTTTGGAAACCATAGGGGATGTTGAAATGATCTATTTGGAAGATGGGACGAGAAATCCAAATAACCGGACAGGTGAGTCTTATATTGTAGACCAAAATGGCGATGGAGTGATTGACAATACGAGAAGTGTTGAGGATGGTGGCGATTTGGTCAAAGTAGGGTCAAATAATCCTGATTTTTATTGGGGTATGTCACATAACTTCAGTTATAAAGATTTTGATTTGTCGTTCCAACTCCAAGGTTCCCATGGAGCCGAGGTTTACAATATTGACCCACATTACTATGGATCAGAATTTGGTGGCAGATTGGTGGATAGTTTTGATGCCGATAACGATGGTATTGCCGATAATAATGGCGAGTATTATATCGGCAATAGATTTCAAACAGACGCTTATGTACAAGATGCCTCTTTTGTAGCGTTAAGAAATCTAACTGTTGGCTATACGCTTAATCCAGAATTGACAAGTAAAGTGGGTATAAATTCTGTTAGATTATATGCCGCAGCCACTAACCTATTGTATATCATGGCGGATAATTATACCTCTTATAACCCTGAAGGTGTAGTTACATCAGGTAGTGATTATTTAGGACCGACGACGTATGGCGCACAATTAGGTGCAAGTCCGATCGTTAAAAGTTTTACGCTTGGTTTAAATGTTAATTTTTAATTATAAAAAAATGAAATATATAAATTTATTATTGGGATCGTTGCTTTTGATAACGGCATGTGATAGTGATTTGGATCAATTCCCACCTAATATCGCCAGTGCAGATTCTTTGTCAGATTTTGATGGAGTTTTAAATGCAGCATATTACTATCAGCTGAGCACTGTTACGCCAATGGCGGTAATGGGCGAATTTAGGGGTGACAATGCTTTTATGTTCGAACCACCATACACTGAATTTGATGAATACGATAATGGTTTAACGGCCATGGAAGATCAATTTTTCGGCCCGTTCTACACCGGTTTGTACAAGTCGATATTAAGTGCGAATAGTGTAATTGAAAATTCTACTAATACTACTGAAATAGGTGAAGCAAAATTTTTAAGGGCTTTGTCTTATTTTAAACTAGTGCAAGTTTTTGGCGATGTTACTGTTAATTTAGAGGCTAGTCCAAGCTTAACGGATACTTCTGTTTTAGCACGACAACCTGCTTCCGATGTTTACAATGACGTAATCATTCCTGATTTGCAAGATGCCATTGCGGCATTGGATAATTCTGAAATTTCGAGTGGACGAGCGTCAAAAATCGCTGCCCAAGCCTTATTGGGGAAAGCATATGCTTCTAGGGGCGATTATAATAGTGCTCAGCCACATCTAGCGGCTGTTGTCAACGGAGCGGCTGCTGCAGGCGTTGAGCTAAAAGAGAACTTTATTGACATCTTTGGTGCGGCAAATGAGGTTGAGAATTCTGAAATCATATTCTCAACCCAAATCTCAAGTTCTATAGTGGATGAGTATTCTCCTGCTACCGATTTTTGGAATTGGTTTGTTGGGGATGACCCAAAATCCGATTTACCAGTAGATCAAGATTTAGTTGCTGCTTTTGATGCCAGTGATGCCAGTGGCGGAGGTACCGATTTAAGAAGGGCGGTAACACTAAGGGATGATGGTTTGACCGCGATAAAATTTCCTAAAGAAGGAGGCTTAGGTGCTGAACACGACTGGATAGAAATGAGATTGGCGGATATTATTCTATTGTATGCAGAAACGCTGAATGAAAATGGTGCTGCTGCTTCAACGGTACTTCCTTTATTGGATGATATCAGAACCAGAGCAGGTTTAAATAGTTTAACGGGAACAGTAAGCTCACAAGCTGATGTTAGACAGGTAATACTAAACGAGAGAAGATTGGAGTTGGCCTTTGAAGGACACAGATGGTTCGACTTAGTAAGAACGGGTACAGTTGACGCTGAAATGGGAGAAACGGTAAATAGTAATTATTATGTGTTTCCTATTCCCATCTCGGAAATTCTGGCAACTGATGGTGTGATTACCCAAAATCCTGGATACTAGGACAACATTATTAATAGTGGATCATTAATGGTGGCAAGAAAGATAAAAGTTATTTGTTTGAGTTAGTTTGAATAGCATTTCACCAGCCCGGAAACTGGCTGGTGAAAATGCACAACTCCAGATAATATTTAACCATGAATGAATTATTGAAGGTTATGAATCGAGGATTTAGTTAAATAAATTCATTATTTTTAACAAACCAATCTGGTTAACCAATTTAGATTAAATGTGACTATGAAATTCGAAACCCTCACTAAAGTTGAAAGCAAAACACTTCAGAAAGAGATTATATCAAAAATAAGGGACCTTATTAATTACAAAAATTTGGAACCTGGCGATAAACTGCCTTCCGAACGTATGTTATCTGAAAAGTTCGGGGTAAGTAGAAGTATTCTAAGGGAAGCTATTCAAAGATTGGAATTCTATGGATTGTTAAAGTCCAGACCACAGAGTGGTACGTTCATCGCAGAAATAGGGCCCGTTGCCATGAAGGGGATGCTCAATGATATACTCGAATTGGAAGCCCCTGAATTTAAGTCCCTTGTTGAGACTAGGATATTATTGGAGTTGAAAACCGCCCGATTGGCTGCATTGCGAAGAACGGAAGAGGATCTTGTTCAAATGAAAG
>CBDUIU010000357.1:0-5181 GCA_965367335.1 uncultured Saprospiraceae bacterium | reverse complement strand
GATCTTAAAATTGAGTTGAGTAGCAAACCGAATGGCCCGCAGCATGCGCAAGGGATCATCCGAGAAGGTTTTTCCAGGCTCCAAAGGGGTGCGGATAATCTTTTGTTCCAAGTCCTGTAATCCATTAAATGGATCCAGGATTTCTCCAAAGTTCTGAGCATTTAAACTAACCGCTAAAGCATTGATCGTAAAATCCCGTCTTAGTTGATCGTCTTCCAGGGTTCCGTCCGCCACTGTAGGCTTACGTGAATCCGACCGGTAAGACTCCTTCCTAGCTCCGACAAATTCAATCTCCATATCCAGGTGCTTCAACATCGCAGTCCCAAATCGTTTGTAAACTGCAATTCTGGGAATAGGCCGCAGGCGGGAAGCAATTTCCTCGGCTAAGCGAATCCCATCCCCCACACAGACAATGTCCATATCTTTAGATTCTCTTGCCAGTAGTCTATCTCGCACATAACCACCAACAACATAAACCGGATAATCCAATTCTGCAGCAGCCTGCTCAATCAGCATAAAAATTTCTCTTTCGTATGGTTGGATGTTAAAAACCATTTCCTGCTAGTATGGTATTAGTTCTTTATTAGTTGTGTATACCTCTTCAATTTCATCCAGGATGGCGAACAGTTCGCTTGGTACTAAACTAGTGACCAATTGTGCACGATAATGTTTGACATTCCGGAATCCTCTGAAGTAATTAGTATAGTGACGCCTCATTTCCAAAATCCCTAACCGCTCCCCTTTCCAATCAATGGATTGTTGTAAATGTTGTCGAGCTGCATTTACCCGCTCTGTTACTGATGGAGGAGGCAAAATTTCACCGGTAGCCATGTAATGTTTTATCTCTCGGAAGATCCAAGGGTTTCCTATACTCGCCCGACCTATCATAATTCCATCGACACCATAGCGGTCCTTATATTCAACTGCTTTCTGTGGACTATTTATATCGCCATTTCCAAAAATAGGAATGTGGATGCGTGGATTATCTTTGATTTTACCGATTAAAGACCAATCGGCTTGTCCTTTATACATTTGTTTGCGCGTGCGACCATGGATACTTAGCGCTTTGATACCTACATCTTGTAGCCGTTCGGCCACTTCTTCGATGTACATGGTATTATCATCCCACCCCAGGCGAGTCTTAACGGTAACAGGTAGCTTAGTAGACTTAACAATAGCGTCGGTGAGCGCTACCATACGGTCGATATCCTGCAGTATACCCGCACCAGCCATTTTACAAACTACTTTTTTTACCGGACAGCCAAAATTAATATCCAGGACCTCTGGCTTGGCTTCTTCTACAATTTCCGCTGCTCGTCGCATAGAGTCCAGTTCCGCCCCAAAAATTTGAATACCAATGGGGCGCTCTTCCGGATAAATATCCAGTTTTTGCACGGACTTAACCGCATCTCTAATCAAGCCCTCCACTGAAATAAATTCAGTATACATCATATCGCAACCCTCCTTTTTACAAAGTGCACGAAAAGGAGGGTCACTGACATCCTCCATGGGTGCCAGTAAAAGGGGAAATGCTCCAAGTTCTATATCACCAATTTTCACCATAGATCCCTAATTAAAAAATCCGAAAAGTGTCATAAAAAAATTTATTCAGACATTCTATCCAAAGTAAAAGATTTACCATAGAAATAGTTCCAATTTGCAAACCAAGTGCAAAAATAGGACATTCTGTTAAAACTAACTGAAATCTTACTTAGATATTCAAAAATAAGAAATAGTGAAAAAATTCTGTTAGCTCAAAGAAAATTCTATTTTTGCGATAACACTCAACATAAACCAGCTTACATGACACCTTTAATTATCGCAGTTTTTGTTATTGGCTATTTAACTATCGTCTTTGAACATCCACTAAAACTGGATAAAACGGTACCTGCCCTGCTAATGGGAGCCCTCTTATGGGCGCTGTTAGCGCTTGGTTTCCATTCTGGAGCACTTTCCGTGATCGATACTCATGATCATCTGTTTGCTATGACGGGCGAACACCTACACGGAGCGGAAGAAGGATTTAAAAATACGCTTCTCCATCATCTGGGTAAAACCGCGGAGATTTTGATCTTTCTTATTGGCGCCATGACCATCGTTGAAATCATTGATTTACACCGTGGTTTTGAGATTTTAAAGAATTGGGTAAAAACCCGAAAGAAGAGTAAATTACTTTGGATCATTGGTATCCTGGCATTTATTCTTTCAGCCATCATTGATAACCTTACCGCCACCATAGTATTGGTTACCTTATTGCGGAAACTAATTATTAACCGGGATGAAAGACTTTGGTATGCAGGTATGGTAGTCATTGCTGCAAATGCCGGAGGAGCCTGGTCACCGATTGGAGATGTAACGACAACCATGCTTTGGATTGGTAATCGGGTATCCACGCTTGGACTGATCGAAATGTTGGTGCTGCCCTCAATTGTTTGTTTTATTGTGCCCTTTTTCATTGCTACCTTTCTCAAACCTTTCCAGGGAGAGATAATAGTTGCAGAACAAGTGGATACAGGAGTGAATAAATTGCTGAGTAGTCAAACGATGTTGTTCCTGGGACTTGGTGGAATTGTATTCGTTCCGGTTTTTAAAACCATAACTCACTTGCCGCCTTATATGGGCATGATGTTAAGCTTAGGTGTGGTATGGTTGGTATCAGAATACATACATCCGGAAGAAGAGTTTGATGAAGAACGGAAGCATTTATATTCCGCCCATAAAGCACTATCGCGAATTGAAATGTCCAGTATTCTTTTTTTCCTGGGTATTTTAATGGCCGTTGCTGCTTTGGAATCTCTGGTAGTAGGTTCTGTTGGTGCCCTGCGGTATATGGCAGAAGGTCTGCAAACAGCTATTCCAAATCAAGATATAGTAGTGATCATTCTTGGATTTTTCTCTGCAATTATCGACAATGTGCCTTTGGTGGCTGCCTCTATGGGTATGTATACCGAACCAATGGATAGTAAACTATGGCACTTTATCGCTTATTCAGCAGGTACCGGTGGAAGTATGCTGATCATTGGATCTGCTGCCGGCGTAGCGGCCATGGGTATGGAAAGGATAGACTTTATCTGGTATCTCAAGAAGATTGCCTGGTTGGCATTCCTTGGATTTATTGCGGGCGCAATGGTTTTCTTGTTGATTACTGGATTATTAGCCTCTTAAATTTCTTACTTTTACATCTATTCTTATCAAACGTCGTAGGTACAACTAAGTACCTACGACGTTTGTTTTCCATCAATATCCATTAAAACACGATTATTCATGAACATCAAACTCTTAAAATATTATCCGGCCATTTTACTTTTGCTTTTTTTCATTTCCAACTGTGCTCCTGGTACTGAACAGCAAATAGAAGGTCAGTGGAAAGCTCATTTACTAACCGAGGACAGAGATACCTTGAGATTTCCACCTAACGATGTTCAACTGATTTTTTTACCAGATAAAACTTATGAATATCATGGAACCCTTCGTTACCGCGAAGCAGGACAATTTCGGGCGGAAGGCAGAGTGATCTATACCACAGATACATTATCGAATACAAAGTCTGAAAAAGCAGTCCATATTGAAAGACTTACAGGCGATACGATGGTGCTGAATATGGTTGAAAATAAAAAACACAGACGGTTGGAACTGCACAGACTTGGAAACAAATAATGGAGAAAAAATACATTTGGCAAAGTGCTTGCAATTATAGGTTTAATATATTAGAATAAAATCTATAACCCATGAACTTTATCACTTATGACCAGGTGTCAGAAGCCATGATCAACCCACCGTCAAAACAGTTAGTAGAACTGTTTAACGAATTAGGGGAAACGATCATCGACCATTGTAATTACATCCATGATGATGAACCTTTTCGCAAGTTGTTCGATAAGGATAAATTTTGCATCAGTGCAACGAGTATCCAATCGGAGTATATTGCTTTTGTGTTAGGTAAACACATTTCATCAGAGTTTCCGGCAGAGATTATTCAACTGTTTTTTGATATTGATAATAATTTCAAACTTCAGTTTGCCCGGATTCCTGGAAATGAAATTGATGGATGTATCTGTTTGGTCCACCAACGTAACAAAGCTTTTGATCTACAACGCGTGTATGAGCATATTTATGCTTAATTGATCTCTTCCTTGTACTGATCAACACTTGGCGACAAAAGCTTCCAGGCTTTGCTATTTCCTTCTCCTTCCTCGGATAGTCTACTATCTTCCCCCTCTATTCAGCAATAATTACAAATGGCGTAAATGAACGATACCGTTTACCGTCCACTCTCAGCACATAATGTCCTGAGGCAAAACCTTGCACGTCTATCTCATAGCTAGCAAGATGACCAAATTCATAGGTCTGAAACATGATCTCTCGGCCTAATTTATCGATGATCCTAATCTTTAACTCCCCTTCCAATGCTTCTGGCAATTGGAAACGGAGGGCGCCGCTCGCCGGATTGGGGAATAGTTGAATAGCACTGCGTTCCTCTTCCATATCCACAACGATCACTTTTGAATAATCAACTGCGCCGTTGTCATCCACCTGACGCACCCGGTAATAGTTTTTACCATGATAAGGGCGATAGTCGATCGCTTGATATCGATTAGGGCCGCTTCCCTTACTTTCCGTTTGATAAAACTCAGTGAATTGCCGGCCATCATTTGATTTTTCTAATACAAAGAAGTCATTATCGATCTCAGTAGCCGTCTCCCAGAACAGGACAATATGCGCTCCTTTGCTCAGACCATAAAATTTAGTCCACTCCACCGGTAAGGCGGATACGCCCTGCCAGCCTGCGCTACCTTCCGAAAATTCAGTCACCTCAAACTCCGCATAAGGTTTTCCATTATAAGTGCTATCCGTCCAGGTAATTGTGGAGGCTTGATTCGAGTAACCATATTTAGTGATAGTTCCGCCTTGTGCCTCTACATCAAGATCATGCGCTCCGGCACCATTGACTTTATAAAAATCCATATCACTAATACCTGTCATCATGCCACCACTTGACGTAATGAGATCCTGTACATCTTGTTGGTCATAGAAGAAACGGACCCGTACCGGGTTGCTAAAGCTAATATTGCCATTTTCTACTTTCCACCAGCGATTGATCGCCCACCAATCACCATCATCGGGATCATGATAATCAGCAGCGGAAAGGTCTATTCCACCACTGCCATAATTGCCAGCCAT
>CBDUIU010000356.1:0-5185 GCA_965367335.1 uncultured Saprospiraceae bacterium | reverse complement strand
AAAAAATCACTAAAGTTATTCATTGAAAATTGCTTACTTTGTGGATAGTAATATTGTGAAATCACAAAACACAGGTATTGTATTCATGGAAGAATCCTTTATTATTCAAACGGCAGATTTTCAATTGACACAAATGGATTTTTTTATCCGGATGATGGTTGCTACGGGTATTGGATTCGTCATTGGTTTGGAGAGAGAACATGCATCTTCCAGAAAGAAAGAAGAAATATTTGCAGGGGTAAGAACCTTTGTATTGGTCGTACTTTTAGGGTTTTTAGCTACCTTTCTGAGTTTATATTTTACAGAATGGATTCTGCTAGGCGGCTTGTTAGGAACAACTGTTATTGTTGCCGTTTCTTACTGGGTGAGCGCGATAAAAGGGGAAATTGGCGGCACGACAGAATTTGCAACCCTACTAGCTTTTTTATTAGGGTGTACCACCTTTTTAGGATTCATAGAATCAAGCCTTGCTATTACCGTTGTGGTATTGGTAATGTTATCCATCAAGGTGAAATTAAAAAGTATTATCGGGCGGATTACGCAGGAAGAAATGTATGCCTTTGTCAAGTTTGTAGCCCTTGCCCTTTTAATTTTACCTTTTTTACCCAATAAAGTCATCGGCCCTTTTGACGTTTTCAATCCCCGTGAATTAGGCTGGGTTATCGTGTTGACTTCAGGGATTGGTTTTGTTGGATATATGCTAATGAAATTCCTTGGCAGTGGCCGGGGAATCTTACTGACCGGAATATTTGGAGGCTTGGTGTCCAGTACGGTTGTTACCTGGGTATTTTCTAAAAAGAGCAAAGCGGTTCCTGAGCTATCAGGTAGCTGTGCAGTAGCGATTTTGGCTGCTTCGACAATTATGGTCATCCGCGTATTAGCCTGGGTGATTATTTTTAACAAAGCCATTTTACCAGACTTACTAGTGCCTGCGCTTTTGATTTTTCTGGCCGGCCTGGGTGCTTCGTTGTTCTTTTACAAAAAACAGCAATCGCAGGCAAAAACAGATACAGACATCCCTCTTGGGGAACCCCTTAATTTAAGGGAAGCCGTATTTTTTGGATTTCTCTACACCGGAATATTATTACTGGTAAGTTACGCGAATAGCCAATTTGGGACAAAAGGAATTTATATTTCGAGTGCTATTGCTGCTTTGACAGATATCGATGCTATTACCATTTCAATGTCTAAATTAGCAGGCGATTCGGTATCTATGCTTACCGCACAAAATGCCATTTTACTCGCTACCTTATGTAATACGATTGTGAAAATTGGGATTGCCCTTTGGGCAGGTAGTAAGGAGATACGCAGGTATATACTGATTGGCTACGGGCTTATTTTTCTGGCTGGACTGATTGGGTTTGTGATTTTGAATATTTGAAGTTCTCTAAAGTTTTCTAAAAAACCTGTTCTTTCGCTTCCATCAGAAAACCCTAAACAACTTCATTTTATTTTTTCCCAGGCGATAAACCAAATCTTAGCATAAGCAGCAGTATTTTACCATTTAAATCACTTTAGGATGTCAGAAGAAACTTCAAAAGGTAAGATCCAACTCAATTTCATCTTCTTGTTAGTTGTGATAATTACGCTGCTCTTTTTAGCCATTATCTGGGAATTTATTCTAGCACTGCTAATAGCTGCCATTATTAGTGGTTTGCTATATCCTGTTTATAAATGGATTTTAAAAAAAGTAAAGGGTCGGCGTTCTTTAGCTTCTTTTACGGTACTATGCCTGTTGCTACTCGTTATTGTTTTACCCTCCATCTTTATTGTTAGTGTAATCGTTAAAGAAGCGCTCATGGTTTCAGATCAACTTACTCCGCTTGTCCAAAACCAGATCAGAAATTCTGATACTTCTAACATTCAGCTTCCGGGCTGGATACCCTTTGCTAATGAATTAGAGCCTTATAAAGCACAGATATTTACAAAGATCAGTGAGCTGGCGGGCCGGGCCGGAGGATTATTGGTTAGCAGTTTAACCGCTTTTACGCAAGGGACTTTTTTGTTTTTTCTGAATCTGTTTATTATGCTCTATGCCCTTTATTTTTTTCTGATCAGAGGAGAAAAATTAATAGACCAGGCCTACCATTATGTTCCTTTGGACCATGATGACTTCCAGTTATTAATTGATCAAGGGCTTTCCATTACCCGTGCTACTTTAAAAGGGGCATTGCTGATTGGCATTTTACAAGGAAGTTTGGTAGGCTTAGCTTTTTGGGTTGTTGGTATCAAGGGAGCCGCTTTTTGGGGGGCAATAGCTGCAGTGATGTCAGTGATACCAAGTATTGGAAGTGGAGCCGTCATAATTCCTGCTGTGGTCTATTTACTATTGACCGGAGAGCCCGTGGAAGCCATTGGCTTAGCTATTTGGGGAGGCGTGGTGGTGGGGTCTGTGGATAATTTATTGCGGCCTTATCTGGTGGGAAAGGATACCCAGATGTCTGACTTACTGGTGTTGGTAAGTACGCTCGGTGGACTCAGTTTATTTGGATTAGCCGGATTTGTCTTAGGGCCAATTATCGCCGGGCTTTTAATCCCGGTATGGAATATTTACCGGCATTCTTTAAGCAAAAGTGCTCCGGATAAAGTCAGCTAATCGTTGGCTTATGCTATCATTAAAAATAGGGTTTTGTTATGGGAAAAGTTAAAATAGGACTTGTACTTTCGGGAGGAGGCGTGCGTGGCGTTGCTCATGTCGGTGTCATAAAAGCCTTAGAAGAACAGGGGATCAAGCCCACTTTTATATCCGGCGCAAGTGCCGGAGCCATCGTTGGTGCCTTATATGCGGCAGGGCATACACCGGAAATAATGCTGGATTTTTTCCGCAAAACCTCTCTTTTTTCTGTCCGAAATTATGCTGTTGGAAAGCCAGGGTTTGTGGATACGGAAAAGTTTTATGAAATTTTTCGAGAGTATTTTCCCAAGGACAATTTTGCAGCCCTGGAAAAAGATTTGTATATCTGTGTAACTGAATTGGTCAGTGGTAAAGCAAAGTTTTTTCATGAAGGACCGCTTATTCAACCCCTTTTAGCTTCGGCTGCTTTTCCGGGTGTATTTTCTCCGGTACAAATAAAAGATGGCATTTATGCAGATGGCGGGATAACCAATAATTTTCCAATTGAGCCTTTATTGACAGTATGTGATAAAATTATTGGTGTGTATGTTCATCCGTTAAAAAAGGTGAAACCAGAAAATTTGAAAAATGCTTTGTCCGTAATGGAAAGGGCGTATTCCATTAGCCGGGCCAGTCATTCGATGCTAAAGTTTAGTAACTGTGATTTGATTATCAGTCCGGATTCGCTCAATCGGTTCAGTACTTTTAGTATGAACAGTATTGATGAAATCTATCAAATTGGCTATGACATGGCTAAACAGGATTTAACGTCATCTGACTCAATGGACGGCTTTAGTGTTTAATTATTTTTTGACAATGTCCCTGGGATTGCAAAAAATATATCCCACTCGGAATGCCGACCAGGTTAATACGATTCATCCCTTCATAAAGCTTGAATTTCATCCACATTTTTCCCTCTAAACTATAAAGTGCTGCCTGCTGATCCGAAACTTCATCAAGTACGATCGTTAGCATCTCCTCTACAGGGTTGGTTAGGATACGAAGGGCTTGCAGATCGGTTCGTTTTACCGTGGAAACTACTTCATCATAAATTTCACAATCCTGCTCTAAAGGGGAAAGCTCTATCGGGCCCGAAGGACTAAGGTCTTTATCAGAAAAGCCTGTAAAATCAGGGGCATACCTAATCGCCCTGAAAAGTGAATTAAATCGAGGTGCACCGCCCTGAATGCCCGGCCCTCCATTTTTATTTACCGGATTAAGGTATTCCCAGACTATTTGACCATTTTCGTCTACCTCGATGAGATGTCCTTGTCTGCCTTCCAGGATCAACAGATTGTTATTGGGCAATACCTGTACACCAGATAAAATATCGGAGTAAAACGAAGGGTGGGTAAACGTTGTTAGAACCTGCTCGTCTCCATAGCCGACATCAGCCATAAAGTGATAATGACCTTGATCGTCTGCCGGATTGTTGAAGACCACAGCTTGCGATTGAACACCGTCGATGTATTCATTGTTGAAAACACTAAATGCGCCGGCCCAGGAAGTGGCGGTCGTCACCCAGTTAATATGATGGGGCCTGTTAAGGGTTCTTTCCAGGATTTGTTCATAACCATATACTTCCGGGTTTCCATGACGGTACAGAATATCACCTCCCTTACCATAGCGGCCTCCGGTATGTCCCGCTGCTTCTTCCGTCGTGGTGCTATGATCAATAATATAAATCTCGCTGGTATTCCTACTGACAATCGCAATTTGATCAAAGTCTGCATGGTAGGAGATTCCATTGATATGTAACCAATCGCCGGATGTCTCCTCACCAGCTCCGATATAGTTTAAATCGATCAATTCCGGATGTTCGGCGATGATCCCATAGTTTGCTTTGGTAGCATCATGGTTTTGAATGAGGTGATCCCAGACAGACCATTCCCAGACGATGCGTGCCTGGTTATTGGGAAGGATTTGGATTTCTAGAATACGCTCTGACCAGACATCTCCGTCAAATTGCCTACCCTGGCTTTTGGCTACTGCTTCCGGTTTTTTTTCCCAGACCGTACACAGGAAATTTCCATTAGGTAGGATCGCCAGGTCATGGTGAGCGTGTTGGCTTTCATCAGCAATTTCGAACTGCCATTTTAGCTGACCGTTCCAGGCAAACAATTCAAAAATACCTCCTCTGCCACCGGCGTTAAAATCTCCGGCTAGGGTCCCTGCTCTCAGTAAATCACCATTGGGCAAGAAGTAAACACCAGAAGCGGCTTTGTAATCGCTTTGCCATTGTTGAATCTTTTCCCCACAATTATCGATCAAATAAGAAGTTTCATTATTGCTGAATAAGGTATACCCATTAAAGGATTGAGGCGTATTCAAAAACAAACCCATGGTCCTGTCCTGAGCAATGGCATATTGGCAAAGGAAAATGAAAATTAGAAGAAAGTTGAATTTTATTTTCTTCGTCTTGGGTGATAGTTTTAGGAACATGAGTCATTCCGGATTTTTCAGTGATTTTGTTTGAGTTTATAAAGTTTATACCGCCTTTAGCGGTTTGGTTGATCTCTTTGCTGAAGCAAATTCGGAGGTTTATCACTAAGTTCGTAGGAACTCATAAAC
>CBDUIU010000355.1:0-5185 GCA_965367335.1 uncultured Saprospiraceae bacterium | reverse complement strand
AAGCGACCCAAAAGTACCGAAGGTACTGACCCCAAAGGTGCCCAGGCACCGCCCCAAAGAAACGATTCATCGTTTCAACCCAAACATAACAAATTTCGCTATCTTCGCGCCGCAAATGAATTTTAACTTTCTATATCACCTCGGTCGTTACTTAATAATGATGCGTGCTGCCTTCACTAAGCCGGAGAAGTGGAGTATGTATTGGAAGGAGACTGTTCGGCAAATGAATGACATTGGGATTGGTTCCGTCGTCATTGTAGGATTGATTGCCGTATTTATCGGAGCGGTAACGGCAGTGCAGTTTGCTTATCAGCTGCAGGATAGTTTTATTCCTCGTTTCTATATTGGTTATATTGTCCGGGATAGTACGATCATTGAGCTGGCTCCGACCATTACCTGTTTGGTGTTGGCTGGAAAAGTGGGATCAAATATCGCAGCGGAGATTGGCGGGATGCGACAAAAAGAGCATATTGATGCCATGGAGATTATGGGGGTGAATACGGCTGGTTACTTGATTATGCCGAAATTGATCGCTGCGTTATTTATGGTGCCGCTGCTGGTGTGCCTGGCCAGTTTTGTCTCAATCATTGGTGGTTATCTGGCTTCTGTTCCTGCCGGTATGATTACCCATTCGGAATATATTCAGGGTGCCCGATATGTATTTGAGCCCTATTACGTTTTTATGATGTTCGTCAAGGCAATTGTTTTTTCTATAATTTTGACCACTTTACCCGCTTACCAGGGTTACCACGTAAAAGGAGGAAGTGTAGAATTAGGACAGGCAAGTACTCAGGCAGTCGTATTTAGTGATATACTGATCCTATTAGCAGATTACATCATTGCATTGGTCCTTACCGTATGATAAGAGCAGAAAACATAAAGAAATCATTCGATGATGTCGAGGTACTCAAAGGAATTTCATTAACCTTTGAGGCCGGAAAGAATAACCTGATCATCGGGAAAAGTGGTGCGGGAAAAACCGTCTTGCTAAAACTGCTCGTTGGCTTATTGGAGCCTACGGCAGGCGAGGTGTGGTATGATAGCCGTAATTTTACCCGCATGGACAAAAAGCAACGACGGGCGATCCGAATGGAGGTCGGAATGTTGTTTCAGGGTTCAGCACTTTTTGATTCTATGACCGTGGAGGAGAATATTCGTTTTCCATTGGACATGTTTACGAAGAAAACGAGAAAGGAAAAGCTGGAACGGGTCAACTACTGCCTGGAACGAGTCAACCTTGAAGGTGCTAACACAAAATACCCGTCGGAGATCTCAGGCGGAATGCAGAAGCGGGTGGGCATTGCTCGCTCCATCGTTTTGCAACCTAAATACTTGTTCTGTGACGAACCAAACTCTGGCCTGGACCCCAAAACTTCCCTGCTGATCGATGAGCTGATTCAAAGTCTTACTTACGAAAATAACATCACGACCATTATCAATACCCATGATATGAATTCCGTAATGGGGATTGGAGATAACATTGCACTTCTGTACGAAGGCCGCCTGGCCTGGACGGGTAATAAATCCGAAGTGCTGGAAAATAAAAATGAATTTTTGCAGGATTTTATTTTTGCTTCCCCTTTCTTACAAAAGCTACGGGACGCAGCACTGAAGAATAGCTGACCAGAGCTGAAATTCCGGATTATAATTCTTGGATTTTAGTTTCTATTTGTGTCACTATCCAATCAAAGTGATTTTGGATAGCCAGAGAAGTTCTTACAATTCCTTCCTGATGATTAGATTGAAGTTGATTTTTTCCTGTTGCTAGCAGATCAGCCAGGTCATGCAACTTGAGCAAAAAGATCATGGTGGACAACTTATGAACGGCATGTTTGTAGGCAGTCCTGTCGCCATCTGCCATAGCTTGCTTAAGTGTTTGCTGAACTTCGGATAAGGTGATAACACAAGCTGAAAAATAGTTTTTTATATCAGTTAGATCATTTTCAAAAAAACTATGGACTTCCTCGAAATCCAATCTTTTATCAACAGTATCAGATACCATAGCAGGCGCTTCCGTCTTTTCCTTTTCGGAAGTTGAAAACGCTGGTAATTGTTTTTCTTTGGCCACTTTTTTAATTAACTCATACAACTGCTCAGGTTGAAAAGGCTTTTGTAAGATGCCATCGATACCTTTATCTTTAAGTTTTGTCGATATGATGTTGGTGTCAAAAGCGGACAAGGCAATAATGGGTAGTTGCTGATACTGTTTGCCCGGCAATGCACGGATCCTGGCGGTTGTTTCATAACCATCAATGCCCGGCATACTGATATCCATAAAGACGATATCAAAGGCCCTTTGCTGAATTGCGGTAATGGCATCAAAGCCATTGGTAACAAATTCATAATCAAGTTCCCATTTTTTAAAGTAATGATCAAGGATTAAGATATTGGCCTTTACATCATCAACCACCAAAGCCGTTATCCCCTGAATAGGTACCCAGTTAATTTCTTTTTGAGCTGATTTAGGCAACTTGGAAGCATCCGCAATTTCGAGGGGTAGCGAGAATGAGAAGACGGATCCTTTTCCAATTTCACTGGCCACCTTCAATTCACAATTGAATAGTTCCAGTATTTTTTGTGAAATAGCTAAGCCTAAACCAGACCCGCCAAACTTTAAGTGAATATGGTCATCCGCCTGCGTAAAAGGCGCAAAAATCTTATTTAAGGCAGTAGCGTCAATACCAATTCCGGTATCTGATACTTCAAACTTTACCAGTCCTTCATTTTCGGAGGTAATGGTGAGTTTAACCTGGCCGTTCTCCGTAAATTTGATGGCGTTACCCAGTAAATTAGTTAAGACTTGCCGAAGTTTTCCCTGGTCACCTGAGTAAGCCTGGGCGACGTTATCGGCAATGGATAGAACGATGTCAATACCCTTGGTAACAGCTTGCGGCCGAAAAGAAACCGTGAGCGTTTTAGCTAATTGATGTAGGTCAAATACCTGATTAGTTAGGGTATTTTTTCCAGCTTCCATCTTGCTGAGATCAAGTACAGAATTGATTAACTCTAATAGATTTTTTGTAGAAAACTGGAGCGCCATGATGAGATCCAACTGATCAGGGCGGGGATTTTCTTTTTGTAGAATTTCTCCTGCATTGATGATGCTGTGCAGTGGCGTACGGATTTCGTGCGTGATAGAAGATAGAAAAACAGACTTTGCATTAGCGGCTACCTCTGCTTTTTTCTTTGCTTCTAACAATTCTTTTTCATATTTAATTCTATCCTGAAACAAAAACACAACAAACAGGATATAACGGACCGTCTCCTTATCGGCCTCCATATATTGAGTAGAATTCACCAGCATCGGCAGGCGTATACCGTCTTTGCCAATCATCTTGTAATTGATCTCGTTAACGGTATCCTGTAATTTAAGTAAAGGACGATGAGTGGTTTCGTAAAATAATTTTCCACCTACTGAAATCAGATCCGAAAATTTTAATGCTTGTTCAACCTCATTCCGTTCATACCCCAGCCACCTTAAAATAGTTTGGTTTGCCTTAATGACCTGCCCTCCGTCATTTGTTAAGATATAACCACAAGGTGCTGTATCAAATAGCTGCTGCCAATCATTTGAACTAAAATCGAAATGGATATCCTTTGGTTTTTCAGCCATGTATGATTAGGAAGTAAGAAAATCAGTCATGGCGGCAATGATCTCATCGGGAGCACTCATATGCGGACAATGACCCGTAGCATTGAGGACCTTTAAATGGTTATTTGGAATATGATCGGCAAGGTATTGCCCTACGGCGAGTGGCGCAATAATATCTTCGGAGCATTGTAAAATAAGGCTAGGAGCCTTGATTTTTTCTACATCACTGCGGTTATCCGACAGGAAAGTCACCCGGGCAAATTGTTTGGCAATTGTAGGTTCTGTCCGACAAAAACTATTGGTGAGTTCTTCGCTCAATTCTGGTCGGTCAGGGTTCCCCATTATACTCGGTGCGAGTGAATTCGACCAGCCTAGATAATTACTTTCCATTGTTTCGAGCAGGTCCTCAATATCTTCTTGATTAAACCCACCGGTGTACCCATTTTTATTGATATAACAGGGAGAAGGCCCAATCATAATCAACTTGGCGATCAAACCAGGTTTGATAATATCTACTAAAGCACCAATCATCGAACTTACAGAGTGCCCTACGAAGATAATGTTCTCCAGCGATAGGGCTTCACAAACCTCGGCAATATCCTGCGCATAACCTTTTAAGCTGTTGTATTTTTCAGGAACATAGGCAGAAAGGTCAGAATTGCCGGCACCCACCAGATCCAATAAAATAATCTGATAATCTGCTTCGAAAGCTGGGGTGACAAATCGCCACATGCTTTGATCACAACCAAACCCGTGGATAAAAACCATGGCCTGACTTCCTGTTCCTTTGACGGTAACATTGTTTCTTTTTAACACATCCATTTGACAATAATTTTAAGATTCTTGAGTATTTCGAGTGGGGCTCGAAGTGTATGCAAGATAGGGAATCTTTTTTGGATGGTAGAGAATGTATTAAATTGTGATGAAGTTTATTTAGATAATACATCGAGTTATAGTTAAATTCCATAATCGTGTTTATTAACACTAATCTTGTAACCTGTTGGCGGAAGCTAAAGTCTAAAGTATGCTTGAAGATGCTGGGTATTAAGTTATCTTTAGTTGTTCACCTTTGCAGGCTACAAAAATTAATACTGGGAATAACTTTTTCTTTCGATAAAATAGATAGTAATAAAAATAAGGGTAGGAGATAGTTGATAGCCAGGAGGCCCTTCCGTGTTGGATAAAAAAATTGACTCCGGGTAAATGTAACCCGGAGCCGTTGTTTTAGAGTTAGTGGGACTTTAGGCGAATCATTGTTCATTTGGTTAATGACATACCTACAGGTTTTGATCAATTGTTCTGTAGATTTCAACCGAGCTGCAGGCACATGATCATCAACAGGGCCACCACTGCAGCTAACACGATACTCCATGATAAAGTCATTAGCAATCGGTAGTTTTTCATCGAATATCAATTTTTAACTTTTTACATAGTGTAATGTACTTAGGATCAGTTTTAATTCAGTGGTATACGACGGGCATTCTGCGATAACCAGGTCTGAAAATCCAAAAGTTCGGGGTTTAGCTGACGGGTGCCATTGACGTTCCTGGCTCCGGTGAAATCCCGGTTGAAGTCGCGTTTAAACTGGAACAT
>CBDUIU010000354.1:0-5197 GCA_965367335.1 uncultured Saprospiraceae bacterium | reverse complement strand
AGTGTATTGCGAATGAGATGGCAATCCTTGTGAAACAAAGCAAATTCTGAGGCGAGCTTATCAATATGAGCGTCGGTTAGTCGTGCCGGAAGCCGCTGTTTGATCTTAATAGGTCGATAGAAAACTACCCAGGTATCTACCAGGCCATTTTGGAAGCGATGAAAAAATATCTGATTCCCTTTCATCAGTGCCCGGCTGAGAAAATTTTCATAACGGACAGGAAGATTATTAGAGAGTACATTGATGATCGAATGATCTTCGACAAAATTTTCGTAAGTACCAAAATACGATAATTTGGCAATCACGATGTTCCCGTCTTTCAGGGTGATCTTGTACACATGATTGGTAGAGACCATCGCGCTGATGTCAGATATTCGTCGAATGGGACGAGTGCTATCATAGGCCATCCAGGCATAGCGGATGATGGTGATGAAATCCATTGGCTAGAGTTTGCCGTAAATATATGCTTTAAGTTGGGATTCTGCGAAACAGTTGAATCACGCATTATTACTTTTCAGCATTTAAGCTTATTTTTACTCAAACAACCCATCTTGCCATGGAAAAACAACTCAAACGCAACGAATCCTGTATCATTGGCTTACCGCGTTGTGACTATGTTTTTGATTCGAATCGCTCTTGTTTTATTGCTTATGGTTTTCAGACTAGTAAATTGGAAGTGGACATCCTCTGCAATATTCTGGCTTCCAGAAATATCGAGGCCTTTGAGGCAGCAGGATTTCATACGCCCGGCAAAAATGTATTTTGTGCAAAAATTTGTTCAAAGATAATTACCAGCCAGTTCTGTATTGTGCTTTTAAATGAAGATGACCGGGATGGCGTGAGCCAGCCAAATGCCAATGTCCATATGGAGTACGGTCTGATGTTGGGCATGAATAAATATGTCATTCCATTGCAACGAGCCGGTACCGACCTGACCTTCAATGTGTCCGGGTTTGATTCGATCGAATACACCATGAGTAACTTTAAAGAAAAAGCTACCCAGGCTATTGACCAAGCCATCGAAGAGACCAAACCGCAGATTACAGAGAAAAACTTATCGAACAAAGAAATCGAACATTTTCTCATTGCCAAAGGCTTTTTGGTCTGTCCGATCAATGACCTGGGCCATCAGAATATTCAGGAACTGGGGTCACCTTTAGGTTATGACTTGTTAGTCGATTTCTCCGGGTTCAAATACGTATATCTGGGTGTTTTTAATCATTTGAACCCTGCGGCCATTAAATGGAAATTGACCAAACTGGTCCAGATCATTATGGCCCGATTTGCAAACTACGATGAAAAAATGAAGCTGGGGATTGCCAATGCTGCTCAAGTACAAGCTGCCAAACAACTCATAGAGCAAATGGAAATCTGGATCATCGTTTCGGGTCCGCTCATGATCAATCAACTCAATGATTTGTTGCCTAGCTTGAATTTCAAAGTGCAGTTTTTTACCATGGAAGATATCATAAAGGAAGTGAAAGACATTGTTTAATACCTGCTTTTTCGGATTGATTGAATTTAATTTTTTCAATCTTTAAACCTAAAATTATGCGACTTACTTATCTGCTCCTGCTAACACTTTTCGTCTTTTCTGCTTGTCAGGAAGCTCCTCCAAAACAGGAATTACCTAATTCCAAAGCCCAAAAGGTCAATCTGTCACCCAGCGATTTGAATTTGGAAAAGGAGGGGGTTAAAAAAGCTATTCTTGATTATGTAGAAGGGATTTACGCGGTAGACTCTACGCGAATTATCCAAAGTGTACACCCCGAATTACGCAAACGTGGGTATTGGTTTAGTAAAAAAGAAAATGCTTACCGGGATAACCTGGATATGACTTTCGATCAGCTGGTGTCTCTGGCCGCGAGCTGGAACAAAAGTGGCGAACGGGCAAATGCCGATTCTCCAAAAATCATCGAGATCTATGATGTGAATGATCGCACCGCCTCCGCCAAACTCACAGCAGAGTGGGGAATCGACTATTTTCACCTGGCAAAGCTGGATGGCAAGTGGATGATTATGAATGTCCTGTGGCAATCAATCAAGGAAGATGGAAGCTCGGAAGGGTAATGTTATTAACTTAACTTGAACCATTCTGGAGATTGCTTTTAGAACTTGCAAGCAATGAGGTTGTCTAAAGTTATTACAAGCTGAACGTTAAAATAATTTTAGACAGCCTCATTAAAAATAAATTATGTCTTCATTTTTTAACCCGTCTAATATCCGGGACTACTTTAGTCGGATCAATTATTCGGGAGGGATAAACCCATCTCTAATCACGCTTCAGCAATTACAGACTGCACATCTCTATCACGTGCCGTTCGAAAACCTGGACATCCATTATGGCGTCCCTATTCATTTGGATATTGAAAGGATTTATCAAAAAGTTGTGATCAATAATCGGGGTGGCTTTTGTTATGAGCTTAATGGCTTGTTTCATGAATTACTGTTGACCCTGGGGTTTAAGGTGGAACGGATGTCCGGCAGGGTCTATGCTAATGACATTTACGGGCAAGAGTTTGACCACTTGTTTAATTGGGTTACTATTGATGAGCAAGCCTATATTGTTGATGTAGGATTTGGTGAATTTAGTCTGTTGCCTTTATCTTTTCAAATAGATCGGGAACAAAATGATCCTCGGGGTACGTTTATTATCCAACAACATGATGACGAGTATTTCAGAATTAGTAGAAGAACAGATGGTGAATTTATTCCAGAACATATTTTTAAAAAACAGGCTCATCCCTATGAGGCCTTTAGCGAAATGTGCGCTTATCATCAAACAAACCCAGCTTCTCATTTTATGAAACATAGGTTGGTTAGTTTGGCAACCCCTTCAGGCAGGGTGTCAATTACAGATAATCGGATCAAAATTAGGACAGGGAAGAAGATAGAAGAGCTTGAGTTAACTAATGAGCAACAATTCAATGCGGCATTAAAAACTTATTTTCAATTTGAAATACCTTTAAAAAAATAAACTTCTCGATCCCCCTATATCATGAAACTCATACTCCTCTTTGGCCCGCCAGCAGTAGGTAAAATGACCGTCGGGCAAGCACTGGCAGAGTTGACCGGCTTCAAACTCTTTTACAATCATATGTCTCTGGAGCTGGTTAATCAATTTTTTGATTTTGGAACACCCTCATTTGACCGTTTGGATAAAACGATCCGTTTCAGTATTTTTCAGGAAGTGGCAAAAAGTGAATTGTCAGGACTGATCTTCACCATTATATGGGCTTTTAATTTAAAAGAAGATGAGGAATACATGGATGAGATCATTGAGGTATTTAGACAAGAAGGTGCCGAAATTTATTTTGTTGAATTAAAAGCAGATTTGGAAACTCGATTGAAGCGAAATCAACATGAGAACAGATTGGCCCACAAAGCTTCCAAAAGAGACCTGGAGATGTCTGAACGTTCTTTGTTGCATAGTGAAAAAATCTATAGAATGAACAGCGAAGAAAACGAGTTTCCTGAGAGAAATATATTAAGAATAGATAATTCGAATTTAGAACCAAAAGCGGTAGCAGAACTGATAAAATCAAATTTTAATTTATAGCTGAATGGCATGCAACTACAAAAACTACACAAATTAGCAAGTCAACTCCCTGGGGTCACGCAAGACATTAAATGGGAAGATCATCTTTGTTATAATATTGGAGGAAAAATGTTTTTGGTGACCTCCCCGGATAAATCACCGGTCACTGCCTCCTTCAAAGTATCCACTGAAGAGTTTGACGAATTATGCGAACGGGAAGGGGTTAGTCCGGCGCCATATCTGGCCAGGTATAAATGGATATACGTTGATGACCTGAATCGATTTAATGAAAAAGAATGGACAAATTTTGTGAACCAAGCTTATCAATTGATATTTTCCAAACTACCAAAAAAGGTGCAGAAGGAAGTCAGTGGACGTTGACCGAGTAAATAGAAGAACTTAAACTCTGGATAGACGTCTTCTTAAAAAGAAACATTTTTGGTATGAAAAAATTGCTCCCCATTTATACGATTGTATTATTAATCTCTTCCTGCGACGCTCAACAATCTCCACCCCAAATCGATAAACCCGTTGGTGGCCCTTGCGAAAATTGTTATGAATTATCAGAATATGGTGATCAACCATTAGCTGCCCTGGACACCCTGCCTGATTTTGAAAAAGCTACAACTCCAATTAAAATATCCGGTACGGTTTATCAAAAGGATGGCCGCACACCCGCAAAGGACGTCATCCTCTTTGTTTATCAGACAGATGAAAATGGCCGCTATCAAATGCTGACTGGCAATGATCGGTCTCATCTCCATCGTGCTTGGATCAAAACCGGCGCGGATGGCCGCTATGCTTTCTACACTTTTCTTCCGGGGTCATATCCAGGAAGCACTGAACCGCGTCATATTCATCCGGTCATTAAAGAACCGGGAAAAACAGCATACTATATTGATGATTTCGTTTTTGATAACGATACCTTGTTAACGCAGGCAAAAAGAGCCAGACTTAGTAATCGTGGTGGATCCGGTATTGTGGAATTAGTTGGAGCGGGAGCAATGCAAACGGGCAAGCGAAATATTTACCTGGGAAAAAACATACCGGGATATAACGAGTAATTAATAATAAACTGGCAATTACTTTGTTAATTGCGATTGATTTGATCTGGTTATTTACAGCATATTAAAATTTCTATCACCTTCAATTAATAATTGCAGCAGTTTATGAAATCATACATTTCCCTGATCGCACTGTTTGGTTTGTTTTTTCAATTGGCCTGTGAAAACGATCATTCAAGTGCGGCCGATCAATCTAAAGATAACAGAGAGTCATCAATGACCATTCACCCCAGGACGGAGACGAGCCCAGCTTACCTATCCTGTGGCTCCGGAGATACCACGCTGATCTTTGTCCATGGCGGGGGGATACATAAAGGCTATTGGCAAAACCAGATCGAAGTTTTCTGTCCGGATTATCAGGTGATCGCCATTGACTTACCGGGCTTTCATGATGGCGATACCAGCCGAACCGGTTTATCCGTAAAGGACTACGGAGCAACGCTGGCAAAGTTAATTGACCAGCAAAAATTAAACAAGGTCGTACTCATTGGTCATTCAATGGGCGGCAATGTGATCCTGGAGGCTGCCAATCAAATCCCACAAGCCATCATCGGATTAATTGGCGTAGACAATTTCAAAGGTGTAGGGGAGGAAC
>CBDUIU010000353.1:0-5202 GCA_965367335.1 uncultured Saprospiraceae bacterium | reverse complement strand
TATTTCTTTTTCCTGGTATTTCTGACTACCACTTCTACGATTTATGCACAAAGTGGTGATCGGGAAAACTATATTAACAAATTTAAAAAAATCGCCATTCGTGAAATGGAACGTACTGGAATTCCCGCCAGTATCAAACTGGCCCAGGGTATTCTGGAGTCAGGGGCGGGGAGTAGTACGCTGGCCCGTAAAGCTAATAATCATTTTGGGATCAAATGTCATAATGATTGGGATGGTAAGGGGTACTATCTAGAAGATGATGATTATGATGACCAGGGGAAGCTGATTAAATCCTGCTTTCGGGTATATAAAAATGCAGAATCCTCCTATATTGCTCATTCTGAGTTTTTACGTGATCCCAAAAAGCGATACCGGTATGGTTCACTGTTTAATTTGGACCCGTTGGATTACAAAGCCTGGGCTTATGGCTTGAAGCGTGCAGGATATGCTACCAGTCCTACCTATTCCGAAAAGCTCATTCTCATTATTGAATCGTACAAACTTTTCCGATTTGACAGCGAGGCTTCTTTTATTGATATTCCCGAAAATGACAGGGATATCATGGCTGATATCCGGAGCAATAACGACGTGAAATTTGTGTTAGCAAATGGAGCAGAAAACATTTCCGAACTTGCGGACAGGACGGATACAAAAGCAAAGTGTTTGGTAAAATTTAATGAAGCAATAAAGAACAAAGGCGATCAACCCGTTGCGAACAGTCGTATTTATATCCAACGTAAGCGCAATAGTTACCGAGGCACACAAAAATGGCATTATGTCAAAGAAGGAGAAACTATGTATAGTATTTCGCAGCTCTATGGTGTGAAATTAAAACGCTTGCTTAAACGAAATCGCTTAGATAATGGCCAGGAACCTGCACTCAATGAAAAAGTAAAGATCCGAGGCTGGAGGGTCAGTCGTGCAAATCGACCTACCCTGAAGTCAGAGCGCTACCAACCGCCCAGCACAACTCTGCCCGGGACTGATATTGTTCGGCCCTCGCCAGACACCGAAGCGGACGAAGAGTTTGATGATTTTTTCGAACCCGACTTCCCGGATAAGGACGGTGGTTTCACCCCTCCGGATGATCCTCCGTTTAATCCGGCTCCGCCTACTACAACACCAACACCTCCTGCTCCCCCGGTGACCACTCCGCCAGCTCCGCCTGTAACTACAGACCCAGAACCGGATTTTGCACCGCTGTATCATACGGTAGTTAAGGGAGATACGCTCTATAATATTAGTCGTCGCCATGGAATTTCTGTTACTAGAATAAAAGATCTCAATCAGTTAAATTCTAATATCATCAGTGTTGGTCAGCAATTGCGGGTACAGTAATGCTAACCGAAGTTAAGAGAATAGGAGGATAAAAAATTCTTCTATTAGAAAACCGATTTGCTAAGAGAGGAGAAGCTGGCCACAACCAAAGGCAGTTTCTCCTCTCTCGGTATCAACTTTACTTATCCGGACTACTTGCAAAGCGAACTTTCTGCTTTTAATGTGTTATCACTGATCAATTTAAATCGTGCTGAATTTAACCCCTGATTCAAATGACTCATATTTACCATACCCTTTCATTCCACCATTTTTTTCCATAAACTTGTACTCGCTAAGCAAGTAACCTTTAATTAAGAAAAATTACCAATGATCAGATTTTTACTTATCATCTTTTTGTTTTTTGGTTCATACACATTCACTCAGGCGCAGGAAGATGAAAATGTTTTCGTTAAGCAATATGCCTGGGGAGTGAAAGGAGGCCTCACCCTTGGTTTTCAACAATGGAACCGTGGGGAGCGGCAAGCACTTTTTGCTCCACATGGAATTCTTTTCATCGAATCGGCCAGCGAAGGTGACAAGTTTTCGGTGTTTGCCCAGGTTGGGTTTCATGTAAAAGGGAGCGCAGTTCGTTATCGCAATATTTTCCTAAATGGTAATTTATCCAATCAGCGAACAGATCGTTATGAGTACTATAATACTTCATTAACTTTAGGAGGAAAACAGAAATTTGACCTCAATGAATCATTTAAATATTATTACTTGTTTGGTATCAGAGGCGATTATACCCTCGGGACTAATTTAGATGATTACGCAGACAGAAATTCAGGTTTCTATCCGGATAATGGTTTTGTGAGAAAATGGAATTATGGGGTCACTATTGGTGGAGGATTTGAGTTTCCTTTTTCTGATTTTATCTCTGGGTTATTAGAATTCTCCTTCAACCCAGATTTCTCATTGCAATATCGACAACCTGCTTTAACAGTACCTGATCCATTTAATCCAGGAAATTCTCGCCGGATTGGTGAGGCTGAAGTGGTCAATCGTACTTTTGAGGTCACCTTGGGAATTCGATTTTTACGTCGAGTAGAATATGTTTATTAAGTAGAATTTTTTAAAATAATAAATCTCCTATTGCCATCAATACCTCCCTTTGGAATGAATTGTTAAAAACAGCACTGCTCGGTACCGATCGTTCTGAACTGAGCCAATTGCTACAAACTCAGTTGGAGCAATTGGGCGTAGACCCCGCTTTATCCGAACCCGAGGCGATACTCGAAGCAACCGCCCTCGTTTCGCGAATGCGAAGAGCAGGGCATATCTTACCGGAATGGAACAAACCATTACCCAAGTTTGAGTTAGAAGAAGGAGAACAGAACTGTAGTCCCGCTTTAGCCCGGTTTTTTGAAAAATTAATGGAAGACGAAAATGACCGGTTGATACATCAGTTGATGGAAAAGATGAAGGAAAAACAGGTCGTCCTGCCAGGGTCCATGTTGCCCATGCTATTGCAAAAAGCTACGGGGAATACAGCTTTTGCCGCAATGATTGTCCCAGTATTAGGTAGCCGAGGCAAGTGGCTCGCCGGTCAACATCCCGAGTGGCGTTTGCTTGTTCTTTCTTCCGAAGACTTCTTCTGGGATACAGGTAAACACACAGAACGTTTAGCTTTATTACGCTATTGGCGACACGAAGACCCTGTTGTTGGGCTTCATCTTTTAGAGAGCACCTGGGAAGAGGAAACGATTGCTCATCAAAAAGCTTTTCTCAAATGTTTGCAAATCAAGCTGTCTTTAGCCGATGAAGATTTCCTGGAAGCAGCTTTAGACAGTAGAAGAAAAGAAATTAGAAAAACTGCAGCTGAGTTGTTAGGCCAGATAACTGATTCAGCTTTGGTTAAACGGATGTTTGCACGAGCCAAACATTTTTTAAATTTAAAAGGTAAAGAGGGACGGGGTAAAATCTCAATAGAACTTCCTGAAGCACCGGATAAGACGCTACTGCGGGATGGACTTGATAGTAAAAAGCAATGGCATCAAGGAGGAGTAAAGGCCAGCCGGCTCTGGCAAATTCTTTCGGTCGTTCCTCCTCAATACTGGGTGGCTCATTTTGATTGTCCTGTAAAAGAATTGTTGTCTATCTATGTACGTAGCGAGTGGAGCGATTTGCTCGTCCAATCTGCCATTGATGCCAGTCTCAGGCACCACGACGAAGAATGGATCGAGGCACTTCTCAATTTTTGGATGGACAACTATTCCAAACAACGATGGGCTAACCTTCAGATAGCTGGTTTATTTCCTCTGTTACACCCATTAAGTTTTGAAAGAATCGTGATGAAAGCGCTAAGGAAAAATGTCGCTGTACCGGAAGAGGATGACCCATTAATTGATTTGCTCTCCATTCCAAATATTCACTGGAGCGATGATCTCAGTCAAAAAATTCTTGTAGCACTCCGTGGTTGGATTGCCGACAATCAAATGCAGTATTGGGGAGGATGGTATCTAAAGAATGTTTTAAAAAACGCTGCCTACTGTGCCAACCCGCTTCTCTTTGAACGAATACGTCGCACTTGGAATAATGCAGGACCTATATGGACTAGTTGGGAAAATGATGTAGATGATTTTTTTGAAATATATCAAAAACGTAGGAGAATTGTTGAGTTGCTAAAATAATCCAGCTGGTTTGTGCATAGGAAATCTAGTTGTCGTGGCTTTGGATAATCACTGACTTCTACTCTACAAAAAGCAATTCAATTCCCTTTTTTCTCTATTTTTGTCTCAGTAAATAAAATAACCATGGCTAAGAAAAAACAAACACAACTTCGTCCTCATATCGAAAATGTTTATGCTCACGAGCTCAAGGCCTTGGCCAAGGCTGATAATCGCCACAAGCCGGAAAACTGGAATCTTTCACCTTGGGCTGTTGTAACTTATTTGTTAGGTGGTACACTGGAAGATGGCACGGAGATCGAACCTAAGTACTTTGGTAATCGCCGTTTAATCGAAGTTGCCGTAGCTACGCTGGCAACGGATCGCGCTCTGCTGTTGCTCGGTATTCCAGGAACGGCAAAGACCTGGGTTTCCGAACACCTGGCTGCAGCAATATCCGGAGATTCGAAACTGATCGTACAAGGGACCTCCGGGATGACGGAAGAAGCATTGCGTTATGGTTGGAACTATGCGCGTCTTATCGCAGAAGGTCCAAAACCCGAAGCCATGGTGCCAAGTCCATTGATGAATGCGATGCGTGATGGAAAGATAGCCAGAGTAGAAGAACTCACTCGAATTCCTTCCGACGTACAGGATACTTTAATTACCATTTTATCTGAAAAAACCCTCCCTGTTCCTGAACTCAGCTCAGAGATCATGGCTATTCGCGGTTTTAACCTCATTGCTACGGCTAATGATCGCGACAAGGGGGTCAACGAATTGTCCAGTGCATTGCGCCGTCGATTCAATACTGTAGTAATGCCATTACCGGCTAGTTTAGAAGAAGAGGTAGAAATAGTCAAGGTACGGGTTGCAAAAATTGGTCAAAGTTTACAACTGCCCGCCGAGATTGCTCCGCTCAAGGAGATTAAACGATTGGTAACCATTTTCCGAGAACTTCGCTCAGGCCAAACCACAGATGGTCGTACTAAGCTCAAATCTCCTAGCAGTACCTTGAGTACCGCTGAGGCGATCTCAGTAATTAATCAAGGCCAGGCACTCGCCGCCCATTTTGGCGATGGAAATATGAAGGCTGCTGATCTTGCTGCCGGCCTTTCTGGGGCCATTGTTAAAGATCCCACTCAGGATCAAAAAGCTTGGTTGGAATACCTTGAGACGGTAGTTAAAGAGCGGAAAGATTGGAAGGACTTATACCGGGCTTGCCGGGAGTTGACGTAAAAACAACTTCATATGTGTTATCCTAAGGAGGAAGTCATCT
>CBDUIU010000352.1:0-5210 GCA_965367335.1 uncultured Saprospiraceae bacterium | reverse complement strand
GTAAGTAAGAAAGCCAGCGCAATTTGAACTGTCAACCAGACAAGTAACAAAATCAGCAGGGGTAAATCCCGCACAAAGCGCTTCGCACTCGTTGGGAAATTCGATCCGCCCCATGACCCCCAGGGTATCAATGCTGACACACACTGGGTTATAGATAGCGACGCAATTACAACCATTCGTCAATGAATCCACAATGATAGTTTGGGTATTGGAACTACTGCAACTGTCCGTAACTATTGTTAAAGTGACCTGATAAGTTCCATAGTTGGAATAGGTGTGCAAGGGCACCGGGTCTTGACTGGTGGTACCATCTCCCAAATCCCAGCTCCAGGAATTAATCGGATCTGCGGCGTAAGAAAGGTCATTAAATTGTATGGTCAATCCACTGGGGTCAATTGGGTCTGCACCAAAGTACGCTACGCAGGTATCCGGATAAACCGGGGTATCGATTGAATCACACAACAAGAAATTATGAATCATTACGGTCGAATCAATGAGTATCGTGTTCATGAGGGTTAAACCTGAACATGCATCAGTTGTACTGACATTATAAACATCCGGAGAGCCTGGAATCCAATCCACGGTGGCCCGGTAAATTCCAAGACTATCCGATTGAACAAGCTGGAATCCATTTGCACTACTGACTAAAACATCATAATCAGGTACCGGCGTAGTAAAACCCGGCAGCTGAATTTCTACCTTCCCTGTGATCAATACATCGATCGGTTGTGTCCAGCCCGTCAATGACAAGCAACAAAAGAACAATAAGAGTTGGATTGTCTTTTTCATGTTAAAAGTGTAATTTTGATGTGTTATAGAATGTTGCATTTATGCAATGAGCGGAAGTTTCTTTTGTCGGAGGCTTCCGTTTTTTTATTTTACTCTACGACCAAACGTTTCACGACCAGTCCTTTGTCAGTTGTCACCCTTAGCAGGTACATGCCTCTGGGCCATTGACCTACAGACAATTCTACTGTCTGTGTTTTATATAATTTTTTGGAAAACACAATTTTCCCAAGCGTATTATAAATATCCACTGACTCCATAGTCAGGTCCTGGCTTCTCATCACAAAATGATTGGCTACCGGATTCGGAAAAAGCTGTAAATAGGCGGCTGGCAAAATATCAGTGGAGGTAATGAAATAACTGGGCTTGACAACTTTAATTTCCAGGGTATCACCAGCAACAGGGATCTCATTAAAGGCGGTGTCCACTACCACGATATTGTCAATTATGATGGAAGTGATCAGGCTATCCGTATTAGGACGGAAGCTGATGATATCGTCTTCGATAATAAAAAATAGTCTTCCAATATTTCCTGCACCAGAGCTAGCCCGCTGTCCAAAATTAGACACTCCAATTTCAAGGATACCGGGCTCTGGGTTATTTTGAAAACGAAGCAATTGATTTCCTGATGGATTTAGCCAGGATTGTCCAAGGAATAAATTAATACTGGAAGGATCGACCACTTCCGGATCATAACGGACGGTAAAAGCCACTCCGTTCAAACCCTGAATGGGTAAGCTACTGGAACCTAAATTGACTTCCGCTGAAAGGGTAACACCCTCCAAATGTGGCTTGTAAATAAAGCCGGAACTATCTTGAAATGAAAAGCCCGGGTCAATATTGGTAAACCCGTCAATAAAAAATTCTGGCTCTACGGTGGGTTGAGTTTGCCGGTAATTGCGATTGATCGACAGCACATCTAAAATATTTACCAGGCCATCCCCATTACAATCTGCAAAAGCAAAACTTATCGAAGTATTGGGAAATCGACCAGGCCAGGGTACGGGTAATCGTTGCTCAGACCAATCATTGTTCACCGAATCCCTGGCTGGCCCAAACTGACCAAACGCATACCCTAAATAAACCAGATCAACATTAGACACACGACCATCGTCATTCGCATCACCAGGCCAAACCTGACCGCACAATTCTGAGCCAAAAGCCAGAAAAATAAGTGGTAATACTAATCTAAAAAAATGAGGAGTCATGTCTGTGGTTTATTTACAATTACAAAAGTAGGACAAGTCATTCCAAGCTTCCAGTACATTTTTTTTAATTTCTCAATATTTTTCTCTAAAAACTTTAACTATAAATCTCTATATTCAATTTATAATCAACACTTTAACTAAAGTATTCATATTCAATTTATCAAAAATTATTAACCTTTTTCTTTAGATAATTTCTATATTTAGTGCCTAATCGCCTTTTTAAATGTCAGCTAATGATCAATAGTAAGCTCATTCAGGTCCTTCACACCTTCTCCAGTCAGGAATTATTAGCTTTTCGGGACTTTGTCGCTTCCCCTTTTTTTAATAAAAATGAAGAATTGAGCTTACTGTATGCTTACTTAAAAAAGTGTGCGCCTAATTTCTCTGCCAGGCAACTCAAGCGGGAAAAGGTTTATAAAAAATTGTTTCCTCAGAAACAGTATAACGAGAAACACCTGAACTACCTCATGAGCTTTTTATTGAAGCTCTGTGAAAAATTTTTAGGCCTTACTACCTTTTACGCAGATGGCAGCCTGGCAGATGCCTACACATTAGAAGCTTTTATGGAAAGAGGGCTGGATAAACAGTATCAGTATCAAAATAAAAGAGTAACGGAAGAGCTGGAAAAGCGAGTAGCAAAAGACAGCCATTACTTGTATGAACAATATCGACTACATGAATTGAGAAATCGTCATTTCATTCAGCAACGGTTGAGAAAAAATGATCAAAATTTACAATTAGCTTCGGATTATCTCAACTTGTTTTACCTTTCAGCCAAGTTGAAATTAAATTGTGAAATGTTGGACCGGGAACGGATTCTCCCAATTACTTATCAAATTGAACATCCCCAACAGTTATTAGCATGGAAACATAATAATTATGAGCAGTCCTATCACTTGATCGATATTTACCAGTTAATTTATCAATTGCAACAGACAAAAAATAATGTTTCTCATTTTCATACAATCAGACAACAGCTAAATCAATATGAACCAAATTTCAGCTTACAGGAATTAAGAATAATTTTTATTCACCTCATCAACTTCTGTAGTCAACAAATCCGGGAAGGAAAAATCGAACTGGCTGCGGAGGCCCTTGATCTTTATTTGGAAGGTATCCGAAAAACTATCTTACTGGACAAGGGGATACTATCCCCCTGGACCTTTAAAAATATCATTAAACTGCAACTCGGACTTCAACAGTATAAGGAGGCAGAAACCTTTATTCAGGAAAAATATACCTTATTGGAAGAGGGTTTCCAAAGTGATGCCTATCATTATAATTTAGCTGACCTACATTATCGTCAACAGCAATTCGGACCAGCACTTGATCACCTGAATCAGGTCACCTTCTCCGATATTCATTATAACCTGGGTAGTCGTGAGATGCTCATCAAGATCTACTATGACCAGGAAGAACATGAACTATGTGCGGCCCAGCTGGAAGCCTTTCGCATCTTTCTGTTACGTAACAATAAAGTTCCAAAAAATATTAAAGCGCCCTATCGAAACTTTATTGACATTCTTCACACCCTCATTAAGGCACCGCCACGGGAAAGACATTTGGTCGCTGCAAAGATCCACCAAACCAAGCAAGTGATTGACCGCCCGTGGTTACTGAATAAATGTGGGTAAAGCCCATTACGGAAAGGACCCTATATATTGACGGAATATGGCTGTCGGAAAAAACAATTGGGTAGGAGAATAGCTGTTCAATATTTTTTTTATAAAAAACATATAAAAAATTATCTACATATTATGATTTCTCATAAGCTTACCTTATCTTTGTTCTACACTTTTTGAAACACAAAACTTCTCAATCTCATAATACTTACCAGACCCACAATTTGGCTTAAAGCTGATTGTGGGTTTCTTTCTTTTTTAGAGAAAAGTTGTGGCTCATTTTATTCCAAACCACAACTTTTCTTCAACAAAAGATGTCCCTTAAGCCTGTGCCGTCGGGGTATTAAAATTCATCGGTGGAAACTGTGGTTGATCTTTATCATCGATCACACCGTGCTGTGATTCGTATTTGTTGACATTGTCTGCCAGGGCACGCATGAGGCGCTTAGCATGTTGAGGCGTCAGCACTATCCGTGCTTTCACTTTTGCTTTTGGCACATTGGGCATAATACGGATAAAGTCCACTACGAACTCGGAATGAGAATGTGAAATAATGGCAAGATTAGAATAAATGCCATCAGCGATTTCCTCCGGTAATTCTATATTTAACTGGTTCTGTTTGTTATCTTCCATGAATCAATTTTTTCAAATAATTTATAAAGAATAGTAAATCAAATACTCCATTGGAACGCAAAATGTTGCTTCCTTGTTTCTTTTCTTATATTTCGGACACAATATCGTAATAATTTACTGGCAAGCAAAAGAACCAATGGACAAGCATTATATTCAAACCAATCAATCGCTCTGGGACCAAAAAACAAAGGTCCATGCCGCCTCAGATTTTTATGACCTGGAAAAATTTCGTCGCACCCAAAATTCTCTAAATTCCATAGAACTTGAAGCCTTAGGCGATGTCACTGGCATGGACATGCTACACCTTCAGTGTCATTTTGGCCAAGACAGTCTTTCCTGGGCTAAACTCGGTGCTAAGGTTACCGGAGTAGATTTTTCCGGTGAGGCGATCCAGCTTGCCCACAAATTATCTGATGAACTTCAAATCCCCGCTAGCTTTGTCCAGGCTAATGTCCTGGAGTTGGATCAGCACTTACAAGGACGGTTCGACATTATTTTCACTTCTTACGGCACTACTTGCTGGCTCCCGGATCTTGATCAATGGGCCCGAGTCATCCACCATTTCCTCAAGCCTGGTGGTATTTTTTACATTGTTGATTTCCATCCTTTTCTTTGGACATTTGATCATGACCGCATGGAGTTAGGCTATAGCTATTTTCATCAAAAAGAACCCTATGAGGAAATTACCCAAGGAACCTATGCCGATACGGATGCCCCCATCCAGCATAAAGAATACTGTTGGTCTCACTCTCTGGCAGATCAATTGATGCCGTTATTACGACAGGGATTAGCGTTATTAGAATTTAAGGAATTTCCTTATTCGCCTTATAATTGTTTTGCTAACATGACTCCCCTACCCGACGGCAATTTCAGGTTTGGAAATTTTAAAATCATCATACCACATGTATTCAGTTATAAACTGCGGAAGCAAGCAGCAGTCTGAATACTGCTATTTATGTGT
>CBDUIU010000351.1:0-5217 GCA_965367335.1 uncultured Saprospiraceae bacterium | reverse complement strand
CTTTTCCCGATCCTCTCCTTCTTCCAATACGGTTTGATCGGTAAGAAATTCGAGGTTGTTACTTACAGCATTCCGATACCACCAGGCAAAAGGATTAAACCACTGGAAAGCCACCAATAACTCCGCTAACATCATATCAAAACTATGGCGTTGAGAAGCATGGACTTTCTCGTGTTGCAAAATTCGGGCATAGACCTCCCACTCGTAATTAGCCGGGTTAATAAAAATGAAATTCCAGAAAGAATAAGGCGCTTCCTCTCCACTTAACTCAACGATAGTATAAGCCCCGTCCCTGATTTTTGGCAGGCGATAAATTTTATAGAGTATGGCAGAAAGCTGGATGAGAAAATTGAGGAGAAAAATTAGCACGCCAACGGCATAAACATAAGGAAGCATATGCTTGAATGCCTGAGTCCTGCTTTGGAACGAGGGGATGATAAAAGTTTCAGATTCACTTGTCGTTATTGCTTCGGAATTGGCCTCATCAATAGGTGCAATGGAAAGCGTTTTGGAAACAGGCGTTGGAATTTCCGTAGCAAGGGGCGCCACACTCGGCTCGGGTGACACCATCGATTTGCTATGGAAATCAACATTCGGAGCATCTGGCGCGGAGGGGATAGCTGAAGCGGAGGTAATGATCGGATCAGAAGCCACTGCAGGTACATATGTCATCTCAGCCATTTCCAGCTGTCTCAAAGACCAACTGGCTGGAATTTCCATTAAAGGCAGACTAAAAGCCAGATAGATCCCAGCTAGTAGCATCCAGCGGTGAAAAGTAAAATAAGTTTCGCTTTGCAGCAAAAGTCGATACACCATATAACAGATACTCAACAATAAAGCTACGTGCAACAGATAATGGATCATGACTTGGGGTTTTTAATCATTTTAATAATCTCCTCCAGCTCTTTTTCACTAATTTTCTCCTCTTTAGCAAAATAGGCAACCATCTTCTTATAGGAATTATCAAAATAGTTTTTCAAGACATCCCCTACTGCATTTTTCTGATAAACATCTTTATCAATGGCAGGAAAATATCGATGGGTATTCCCAAAGGATTCATGAGCGATAAACCCCTTTTCTTCCAGGATCCGAACGATCGTAGAAACCGTATTATAATGAGGCTTAGGTTCTGGTAACTCCGCGATGATCTCTTTGACAAAAGCTTTCTCCAGGCGCCAAAGCACCTGCATGATCTGTTCTTCTCGTTTGGCTAATTTTTGCATGTTGGTGTTGTTTTAATTCATCCGGCTAATTCCGATATCAAGACAAACATACTACTAATTGATTAGTTATGCAACTAATTAATTAGTTTTAGTACTAAAAAATTAGTTTGCTGATGATCTGACAAAATACTTTAAGCTTGAGAACGGTGTTCTCATCAGATCATGTTTGTCTTAAAAGAGAAGAGGAAGGGCGAAGGGTTGCACGGAGGAGTTTCTGCAGAAAGCAGGGCTATACTACCTGATTATTCTGTTCGCTGGTAACACTAAGATCTCTCAGGTCATCTATCAAATTAATCACTGCCATGGAAATGGTCGACCGAGCTTGCGTATATTGATCGTAGGAAATCAGATTATGTCGTTTATCCTTTTCGTTGTCCTTATAATTTTGCCATAACAATTCAACTTCATTTCGCTGTCTGTCCTCCTCCGGTAGTCGGTCAAGGATAAAACGCAAAGCCTGTTTGATATTTCCATTTTCCTGCAATTTTTCAAGTTCATGGATCTGCGCTTCTGAAAATTTTGCCTGAGCAACTATTTTCGTTTTTCTTCCCTGCTTTTGATAAAAAAAGAAGAGCAGCCCGCCGACAAGGATAGCTCCGGAAATAAGCAGCGCTGGCAAATAATTAGCGGATGCCGGATCAGAAGCACTTAAAGCCTCCGAATTATGAGTAGTTTGAGTACTATCTTTTAGTGACGCGACATGATCATAGGCAGTTGGAATACCGGATTGCTCCGAGATAAAAATATTCACCTTATTGTTGTAGACAGGAATCGATCGACGCAATTCGCCGAGGTCGTTTTTTAAGATCACTTCGAGTGTCAGGCTTAACTCGTGTTGCCCGGCTTTTAAAGGAATAACATCCCATAGCCAATCTACACTTTGGTTATTATAAAGATCTACAAACTGCTCTTCACTGGTAACTGCTCTAATTTCAAAAGCAGGTGAAAAGTTAGCCTTGGGATCACGTAGCATGGCCTTCATCTTTCGCCCAATAGTAATATTGCCGGAGAAACTGACACTGCCGGAATCCTTTACGCCACTTAACTGTAAAGCCTTTTGCGCTATCTCGGAAACCTGATCCCGGTCTCCAATCACTAATGCCACCTTCGAGACTTCATGCAGCGGCATAGAATCAGGAATCGCGTGAACCATGTTTCCCCTGATAAAGTCTACCGAGCCTTCCAATAGATCCTTACTCATCTCCAGGGTTTCGGCTTTTTTCCGTTCCTCTTCCAGTGTCTTTGTTAGTGATTTTTCCACTCCGGGGCCTTCATTAACCTTTGATGGGTTGTCCATTGGCACTTCTTTATTTTGATTTCCTTTACAGGAAAGCCACATGGTACCAGAACCAATCAACAAGATACTAACGAAAATAAATATACCCTTTTTGAATATGGCCGATTTATTCATAACCTGTTCTTTAAAAAGTGATGTTTTCTCATGGTTATGTTCAATAAAACGTCCTTCTCATGTTATGCCTGAAAACGAATGGCCAGGTGATCCATGAAGGGAAGAAAGCACAATAATACCTAATATTTGGTGGATTGTACTATGTATAAAGATACATAAAACCCGTATGATTTGCCAATCAAATAAGTGTACTTTTGTCCTTCGCAATAAAAACCTTAGCGCCCCCTAACTTGTTTTATCTACCAAGTATTTGACTATTTTTCCTATTAATGACATACCATGACTACTCTATCCGCCAAAACGGCGCTCTTGCTTATTGACATTCAGAATGACTTTATGCCATACGGCGCCCTTCCGGTCAAAGCGGGTGATGCCGTTATTCCAGTTGCCAATGAACTGATGGAACAATATGACCTGGTGATAGCTACCCAGGACTGGCACCCTGCGAATCATAAAAGTTTTGCTGCCATGCACCCCTGGCGCAAGCCCGGCCAGGTAATCGACCTGAATGGTTTACCTCAAGTGCTATGGCCCATCCACTGTGTGCAAAATTCCTTTGGAGCTGAGTTTACTCCTGGCTTGCATACAGAGAAAATTGATAAGGTTTTTTACAAAGGTACGGACCCGGAAATCGATAGCTATTCGGGATTTTACGACAATGGACATCGCAAATCTACGGGCTTGGGGGAATACCTCAAAGCACAAGGAGTTGAACACCTGATCATCATGGGATTGGCTACCGATTATTGCGTCAAATTTTCAGTGTTAGATGCGCTTGCATTAGGCTTTACCGTGGAGTTGGTTGAGCACGGTATTCGTGCAGTAAATCTGGAGGCAGGGGATGGAGACCGTGCGATTGAAGAAATGAAAACAAAGGGAGCGATGATATACAGCCACGTCGAATAAGTCTCTTACAGTCCGCAAATCTGCAGTAACTTTTGAAATGCTTCCTGTCGCTGTGGTTGCTCTTCAAACATTTCAGTCCAAGCCTTAATCTTTTGATCTAATTCCTGCCGGCGGATTAAGCCCTCCTGGAAGCGGGCCATGTTGACATAAACCGGGATCTTAGGCAAATAGTTAGCATTTGATTGGTAGGCTTTGTCTCGCTCAGACAATCGAAACCGCTTAGCAATTTTCAGAATTTTTTCATAGCGTCGTTGTGACAACATCGCTTCCAGGTAGACCGAAAAAAATAAATGCCACCGAAATTGCAGCACTTCTTTTTCATAAGCTTTCAAAAAAGAATCGCCATACCTTTCGGCGTTAAGATACATCCCATTTTTATTCAGCGCTTCCATGTAAAAAGCAACAAAGCCAACACGGTTGTGAAAATTTTTGGTTTTCTTTGCCACGGAAGAGTTTTGTTGCATTAATTGTAAGGCCTCCTGCGTCAACTGGCAACGCAATAAAACCGCGCAAAGATTATTTACGTATAACAGATGATCATGCGTTTTAGCGCGAATGGACAGGTAGCCATAATATACCGCTTTTTGATATTCCCCAAAATTAGAATGGAGCATCAAACGACTGTTATAATAGTTCCCCAGGTGGCGTTTGGAGTAATATTTACCTTTGGAAAACTGTTGATCCAAATAATCAAATTTCTCCCTCAGCATATCATATTGACGATAATTATGGCCGATAAAAGTTAAGCGAACCAGCGCCATATAATGCATGTGTCCTTCTACTCTTTCATCATAAAACATGGCGGATAACCATTCCTCCCATTGCTTGGAAGAAGATAGTTTTCCGGAATAATGCCCGACAATATCTTTTGTAGCTGCGTGCAACTTTTCTTTTACTTGCTGATTATAATTATACGTATCCCGGTATTTTTGAATAAACTCATCTAGCAATTGATGATCAGCATAGCGCAAGCGAATCAAAAGAAATTGCCGGTATTGTTCAACCAGATCGTAAAACTTAGTAAAATAGAAGGTGGGACTTTGATAGTTTCGAACTTGCTTCAACAGTTCCTTTTCTTCTTCCATCCGAATCGTATCCATCATGACCTTTTGCTTGAGGGTCAGGATATTGCTGAGCTGAATATCCACATCCACGCCGGCCAGCCGATCCTCAATCCATTTTTGCAAATGGCTGTATTTCCGCTTATCAATTTGCGTATCAAAGGGGGTAAATTGATCAATCTGCTGCGCATTATAATTCACCCGCTCCAGAATAGCCAGTCTTTCCTGATCTTTGAAATTTTGTATAGACAGCAAATAAGCTGTCTCATGCGGAAACAAAGTGTTAGAAAATGAGGTGAATTTCTGGAGCGGATGACGCATACTTCGATAAACAGTTAAAAAGCGATGGTTTAGGCATGAAATATAATGAACTTGACTCGTTGCCGCGCTCAACTTGTCCGGCTAATTAGCCGACTAAGCCTCCATCTACATTGAGTACAGCGCCGGTAATATACCTGGCTTCATCAGAAGCTAAGAAGCAATAAGCATTAGCAATGTCTTCAGGTTCGCCCAGGCGTGCCAGCGGCGTTTTGCTTTTCATATTATCAAGGATGGCCTCGGGTACGGTTGCCACCATTTCCGTTTTAATAAACCCTGGGGCCACTGCATTGACGGT
>CBDUIU010000350.1:0-5231 GCA_965367335.1 uncultured Saprospiraceae bacterium | reverse complement strand
AGGAATCGAAGTTATCCCAATACGAAGATCGTTATCAGGCGGGTGCGACGGACCTGCCAACTGTTAAACTGATAAGCTCGGTCGATGGGCAGCAGAAAACGATTACCGGAGACGGAAACTTCCCACAACCAGTATTAGACTTACATTTGATGCTGGATAGTTTAATTGCCAGACAAGAGTGGATGGTCATTAATTAAATATGATCACTGGCCATAGCAATTATAAAATTGCCCAACGCCGGGTTCGCAGTGCCACCATGCGAGAAATTTGTTATCCGAAAGCACTGCGATCACAGGTTTTAAGGTGATAATATCAATTGGCCACCAACACTTTTTTTACCAATTTTTCCGAGCCCGCAATTGCCTCCACGATAAAAATACCGCTACCCCAATACCGTACAATAATCGGTGGAATCGTACGTGCATTATGCGTATCGGAATACACCAGTCTTCCCGCTGCATCATAAATCCTCAGGTCAATCTCTTGATCTGAAACCGGGCTGTCAAACCGCACATAAATACAGTCCGTAGCAGGGCTGGGAAAGGCATGTAGCTGGACATCATTGGGAAGGGGAGGTACCTGGCAGGCATTGTTCTCGATCAATCCTTTGCGTGGCCCCAATAAGGCTGCCAGCATTCTCATCTTTTGCCCTTCGCTAAACATAGCCATGCACTCGTCATCTACCAGGTCCATAAAATTCATAAACATATCGCTTGCAGGAGACAAACAACTTCGCTGCGGATAGCGCGGACAACCCGCGTAAGCACTCTTTTGTTCCGGAGTATCATCCACGAAATCCGTATCACAATCGTCTGAATCCAGACCAAATATATGAATCAGGTTGAAGTAATGACCAATCTCATGAGTAGCCGTCCGTCCTAAATGATGGGGCGGGTAGCAACTCGGACCAAAATACTTAGGGTCAATGATAACACCATCTTCATAGGGCTGCAATTGACTACAAGGATCATTGGTGATAAAAGGTTCTGGTGGAGTCGCACGGCCTATTAACCCATTTCCCAACGGTGTCACCCAGATATTGAGATAGCGCTCTGTGTCCCAGGCATCTTTGCCACCTAAGTTGGAACGAAAGATGCGCTTTCGGCCGAGTTGGTCCTGAGCCTGGGCATCACAAAAATTACCAATGTTATCGTAGGTGGTTTGCGTACGGGTAATGCCATTTGTTGGGTTACCATCAGGTGTGGATGTTGCCAGGCAAAATTCAAACCCGACGGTAGCTACCCGTTCTTCAAATTCAGCCGGGATCAAAAAATTGTTTCTATTTTTAAAATTATAATCCTCATTAAGAATATCAATTTGTGCGATGATTTGCGCGTCCGGAATGTTATCTTCTTCCTCATACCAGACAACATGAACGACGACAGGAATGGTATAGGTCACATCACTTCTTACCCTTCCCTGCTGCTGATAATCCTCGATCCAGTTGTTGATCGTTGCTTCTCGTTGAGCAATTAGTTCAACAGCATTAGGGTGTTCTTGTTGGAAGTGGAATAGAGATTCGTTCGACAGACAAGAAGGGAGAGGTTGAGCCGACAGGGAAGCTAAGGCAAGGAGAAGAAATGCTATGATGGAAGTATGTTTGCTCATGGGAGGAGTTTGGTTATGTTAAGCTCATAGCCACAAAAATCATGCTTGATAGGGCCGTAGGCAGCAGTTTAATGATCCCTATTTACCAGCCAGATAAAAGGTACTAAATGGGGACCATTGGCTACTATTTCTGGATATCAGCCTAGCTAAAACTCAGAGAGGAGGGACTTTCTGCGATTGCAGGAAGTCCCTCCTCCCTGAGCAAAGCGGTCTTTCAGCTTTTCAACAAAGGCTTTTATTTAACAAAAACCCATAGTTCTAACGTCCTATTGGTTCATTAGTCTATATAACTCGTCTAAATTCGGTGTTAAAATGATTTCAGTCCTGCGATTTTTTGCTTTACCCGCAGCTGAATTATTATTTGCCAACGGCATATAGGGACCACGTCCGGAAGCAATGACCTGAGTCGGTTCTACCCCATAGCCAGTGAGCACTTTGACTACCGAGGTAGCTCTACGGACACTAAGGTCCCAGTTGCTGGCTGGCGTACCATCAGAATCCGTATGACCTTCTACGTTAATCTCAATATCCGGATATCGTTTAAGCACATCAGCAATGCTTTGCAAGGCTTTTTTCCCTTTCCAATCGATCTGATCACTTCCAGGCGCAAAAAGCAAATCCTGACTTAATGACACATAGATCTTACCATTAGATTCGCTAATCGTGAGATCGGTATCCGAAAACCCAAGTAAGGCCTGGTTGATGCGTGTCCGCAGTGCTTTCAGGCTTTCGTCCATGGCCGAGAGTGCCGCTTGTAACTCATTGATGTTCTTTTCATACTCATCATAATTAACCGTTACATTGTTGATACTTTCCTCTTTTGCCTTGAGTTCATCTGCCAGATTTCGGAGTTCTCTTTCTTTTTGGTCCAGCGCCAGTTGTTTATTGGATAACTCTTGCATCAACTCTTGTTTTTCCGAAGAAGAATTTGATAACAAAAGTGAATTTTGATCCAGGATTTCGTCATAACGCTTGAGTAAATCCTTGTAACTCTGATCCAGCGCATTGTATTTCATGGTGAGATCTGAGAGATTCTCTTTAGAATTTTTGAGCTCAGCCTCGGTCCGTTTAAGGTTAAATTCGACGTAGCGACGTTCGTCGTAAGCACGGCGGAGAGAATCACGCTCCATTTCCGTTTCATTTTTGTCGGCGCGAAGTTCTTCGTACTTTTTAGTGGAAACGCAATTAGATAAAATAAAAATGCTGAGGAACAGCAAACCGAATAGTCGTAATCGTTGGTTCATGAGTTCTTTTTTGACAAATTTAGTGTTTCTAGTGGTAAATCGGAAATGTGAACTTATTATACGGGAATGAACTGCTAGATGTTTTACTTAAAGGGGGGCAGAGGGGGCAGAGGGGACAACGGGGGGAACGGGGGGAAAGGGTCCCTCTGTCCCCTTTGTCCCCTCTGTCCCCTTTTCCCCCTTCCTCTAAACTACCTCCCCACCACAGCTTGAGCCTGCTCCTGCCGTGCATCCATAACAATGCTGATTCAAAACAATATTGCGGTCAATGAGTTGGTCAAAATCAAACACATCAAGGTGCTGGCCCTTAGCAGCAACTTTTAGGTCCAACATCTGGTTGAAATCACAGTCGTATAGGTATCCATCCCAGCTGACAGAGATCGTGCTCCGACACATGAGTCCATCCACGGTTGCCGGATTGAAGGCTTCAACCAGGGATTGCATATAATCAACGTAATTGTCAGTTTCCAACAGATAGTCCAGAAAGCGGCTAATCGGAAGGTTGGTAATGGCATAGAGCGCATTAAAGTCAATGTCAAATTTGCGTTTGAGCTGTCGTTTGAACTCTGCTTGTAAGGTCTCCTGGCTGGCTGGCAGAAAAGCACCGGAAGGGTTATAGACTAGGTCCAATGTCAGTCCGCTATCAGGCTTGCCATAGCCCACCTCATTTAACATCTTTAGTGCTTTGATAGAATCTTCAAAGACACCATCACCCCGTTGATTGTCCGTACGGCTTTTACTAAAATAAGGTAAGGAAGAGACTACCTGTACCTTATGTTTTGCAAAAAACTCAGGTAAATCGTGGTATTTAGGGTTAGCAACAATGATAGTCAGGTTACAACGGTCAATCACTCTTTTCCCTAATTTTGAACATTCCTCCACAAACCACCGAAAGTTTTTGTTCATCTCTGGTGCCCCTCCAGTAATATCTACTGTATGGATATCGGGCCCTTTCGCAATGATTTCCAGGCATTTTTCCAAATGTTCCCGACTCATTTGTTCCTCCTTTCGATCCGGCCCGGCATCAACGTGACAATGTGCACACGTCTGATTACACAGCTTACCGATATTGAGTTGAAAAATCTCAATGTTGGTAGGCCGAAAAGTCTGATGTCCTAAGTCTTTTAGTTTTTCGGGAAAAGATGGAAAAGACACATCCACCTTTTCTTTCCCATTCAAAACTTTAAGTTGGATGAAAGTATCTGCGAGATTATTAGCAGTTGACTTTAAAGATTTGCTTTTTTGTTTAATGGCCATATGATAAGTAAGTGTAATGAGTTGTGAGTGCTAGCAATTGTCAGTATAATCTATACTAATGCCCTTCTTAATAAAAATTAGACTTATATCGAATTTCCCCCCGCCTCTGAAAGTCGGGCAGGCGTCCACTATCCATCGTCCATCGTCTACATCGACATTTTCTTGACATGGTTCATCATCTGAACACTATAAACCAAGGTCGTTCCACTACGGATAGCGGCCGCTACGTGTACTGCTTCCATCATTTGCTCTTCATCAGCGCCCTTTACCAGGCAAGCACTGGAATACGCATCAATACAATACGGACATTGAATCGCATGGGCAACACCAAGAGCAATCAAAGCTTTTTCCCGCTCCGTCAAGGCGCCTTCTTTAAAGACTTCTCCGTAGTAATCAAAAAATTTTTTGCCCAACTTTTCCTGAAACTCTGTGATATCGCCAAACTTTTTTAAGTCTGCTGGATCGAAGTAAGATTTTTCGCTCATCTTGTAAGGTTTGGTTTAAAAATAAACGCCAAATATACAAGGATATACGGTGAAACTGATGCTCCAGGTTTATTCGATCTGTTTCTCAGATACGAAATGTAAAGGATTAAGACAAAGTTGTGCTTTCTAGCTATTATTTTTGGCGATATTGCCATCTATCTGGATGAAATGTTTTGATATTGACAAATCCGCTCTTTTACAACTATTGAAATATGGAACAAAAGGAGAATTTTTTATCCCGTGGATCATTTGATCATTGCTTTTGGATAAGTTTATTGCTCATATTTGGGCTGAGTGCTTGTAATACACCAGTGGCTGATGTGGTCGTCTGGAAAGATCCTCGAAAAATACCTGCTTTTGGTAAAAAAGGTATCAATGCTGTAATCGAAATACCTGCTGGGACAAATGATAAAATTGAATATGATCATGAATTGAACCGCTATTTGCAAGACCAAATTGATGGCAAAGGCCGGGTAATTCGTTTCTTACCCTATCCGGCAAACTACGGCTTTATCCCATCTACGCTGATGGACAAAGCACGTGGAGGGGATGGAGATCCGCTGGATATCCTGGTAATTGCGCCTTACCAACGAACCGGTTCAATCCTCGAAGTCCGCCCCATTGCTGCCCTCTTACT
>CBDUIU010000349.1:0-5243 GCA_965367335.1 uncultured Saprospiraceae bacterium | reverse complement strand
ACCCTGGCATAATCACTACGCAAAACGATATTTTGCTCATACGGCAAACCCGTCTTGGGATTAAGGGAATAGCCACTACCGGTATCACCACCTTCATAAAGCTTATAAAAATCAGGGTAATCCTCAACCGCCGTTGGGTAATCAGAAATATTACCTAAAGCGGCTGGAGAAATATCCCAACGAGTGGTATCATCAGGATTGAGATGAGACGACCAAATGGCCACTAAAGTATGTCCCCACCGGTAAGGGTCAGCTAAGCCTGGCATTGCATCGCTTGTCAAGTATGCTGGGGGCCCGGGATCATGGTAAACCGGATAAGTAAAGCCATCCCGTTCGTAATAGGCCGCATCGGTACTTTGTAAAGAAAAAGGTGACACCACCCCCCACTCCGGACTCAGAAAGTCAGGCGTGTCCCCATTAATTGGATTACCAGACTGGTCGATAAACTGCCCAAACTGTAAAGGCTGCCAACGGTTAAAATCTATCAGGTTGGGATTGCCCGGTTGGTTAATGATTAAGGGTGGATTGACGGGTTTATAACTTCGATTTTGATAATCATTGAATTCATTAGCGCCATCCTGAAAGCCAAATCGAATGAGTTGATCCGCAATATAGTTACCTAATTCAGCAGGGCCTAATTGGTAGTCAATAGATGTAATATTTGTGTTATAGCCCAGTTTGGCCATGAGTGAATTAGTCGCTAAGTTAATAAACCGATAGCCTGGCGCATCTTTAAAGCGATGTTGAATAAGCCGATATACGGCAAAACTCATCGCCTCCTCCTGGGCTGCTTTTACATCACTTGGAATGGGGATGGAAATGGGTTGTAAAGGAGCTGCAAAACAATGGGAAGTTTTTTCTAAGAAATAAGTATCCGCCGTTGGCTCATAAATCGCCCAGGCATCATACATCGCAACAGAGGTGTGAAACAAGTTTCGCGCATGCACCGTCGGTCGGGCAAAGTCATTTCTAATGGCTTCGAGGACCTGCTCGTTCCATTCTCTGGCAACGGAGTGCTGCGCAGCTAAAGAAAAGTGTAGGATGATGAATAAGAATGCTATCAGTAACCTTCCGTTTTTCATGACTTGATATTTGGTAAAAGAGTGTTTCAAAAATACGGAAAATTTGGAAAACCGAGGTAGTGGTGGTTTGTTTACCTACCGGAGGTCAGGCAAGCGCCACATTTTCTTTTCCTGCTGTGCATTGCTCTCCTTGTCGAGGGACGGGCAAACGCACGATATATGGCCTCATGAATTACAGCAACTACTCCCACCCGCTGTGGTCGCTGTGACGTTTTGTGCATGTTTTCCTCGCACAACGTCAGCGATCACAACGAGTTTTTTGTGAAATTAAAAAGAGGTAAATGTGCTGGTTCTACTCTTCATCAAGCGTATCCAGTCCACGGCCAAGTTGAGGAGAAGCAGTAGCCAAGATGTTAATTTCTTCATCCGTCCATTCAATATGAGCAGCAGTAAGGGCCTGGAAGATCTCTTCCTGAGTCATTGACTGATAATCAGGATAGCCTTTGATGATGCGAATGATCTTTCTCCGCAACCCGGCATCACTAATTCCGGCATCCCTTAATACAGCCTCAGTAGGCTTGTTGAGGTTGGCCTGGGCACTTCCAATGTCAGAATTGATCCATTGTTTGTTGTTGTTTTTTACCAGAGGAATGCTATGTGTCTTCTCCTGCGTCCAATTACTCCGGTCTTCTTTTAGGGCCTTCGCTTTATATTCGTCCATTCCGGGTTTGAAGGTACCATCCGCATTGGCGACTTTGGAAAAATCAAAGGATAGTTCCTTAACGTAAAACTTTAAGTGTTTGCAAATAAATCCCTCAGCTGGAATATGTGGTGCAACTACGGGTGAAGCAGGATAGCTGGCGACTACTTTGAAATAGACGATAACATCTTTATCACTATAAACCAGGTTTTTAACCAAGGCTTCTACCCCATCTCGCATATCCGCATTGGCTTGTGTTGTGATAGGAGTAACATTATCCGCACGGCTACCATCTCCCCAGACATTATGATTCAACAGATGCCCGGCTTTATAGACTCCTGGCCTGGCTGCTAATTCCAGCTTCATTTCAGAATGATGAGGTCTCTCTACTTTTGCACTATTTCCTTCTCGTTGACTCAACCATGCTTCTACTTCTTTTCCGTCGTAGCTTGAAAATACCTGTGCTTGACTGACACGTCGAGGAATAGCATTCGAGGTATGACCGTTTTTATAATCCACAAAGGTTTCAGGGAATACATGTTTTAAAAGTTCCTGTGCACCGCTTTCCTCCTTCTCATTATCATTATCCACCGTTTGTCCTTCACTCGCCTCATAATAATAATCCCAACTATCTTTGCCATCAACAACTTTAAAAACTTTAAATACCGGATGGGCTTGTTTTACTTTCTTCGCTACCTGATCCGCTTCTTCCTTTGAGATTTTATTTTGAGTTAAAAATGGCGTTTCATATTTTGCGATATCCGCCAAGCCGGCTGCTACTTTGGCTTTTTTCTCCGGATCATCATAAGGTAATTCTTTCTCCTTATCCTTATCTTTCCCTTTACCTTTTTTCCCTCCTCCAAACAAACCCATCACCGATTGTATTGCCCCCATCGCCTTAGCAATCAGCCAATCGATGCCCTGGTTGACTTTTTCTCTAATTTTCTCAATGATGCTTCTGATCCGGTCACCTATACTGCCAAGACCGACCTGATTGGCCAAAAAACTCAGGGCAATCGGTAAGGCCCGGGCCAGTGCATTTTCCAAAAATCCGGCAGCGCTGGCGATGGAGCCACGGGCTATTTCGCCAATACCCTGGATAAAAGTACCGATAACGCGGAGCATCTCTTTTAGTTTTTCAATAAAGGATTGGATGGCTCGGAAAAAGGCTAAAAAGCCATTGACGACTGCCATGATCCCCGTGGGATCCAACATACTCAATAGCTTGGTAGTGACTTGCTGAATAATCTTGGTAATGACCCACCCCTTGACTTCTTCTAGCACCATGTCCCACAGGTTACTAACCTTTGCTTTGAGGTAGTTCCAGAGAGATCCAATTCCGTTTTTGACCACATCCCGGAACATCGCCCAAATGCCGACCAGCTTATCAATACCGCCTCGGATCTTATCCACTTTATCCTGGCCGATCTTTTCAGCGAGTTTGGCCCAGAGACGTTCGACGGTGACATCCAGGATCTCGAAAACTACGCCGAGCAAGGAGGTCAGGGAAAATTCCGTGGGGATCTTAATGCCCGTTTTTGCAAGTTGACCAAACAACCAGCCGGTGATCCCACCGAGCAGGTGTTTGCCGATATTGCTAAAGAAATTCATAAAGCCGGTCTTCACGGCATTGATCATATTTTTGAGAAACCCAATGGGATCTCTTCTGATACTGGTAAAAGCCCTGGACACGCTATCAATGATCTTCCTCGCCATATCGAGAGGAAACTGCATGATCTGCAGCAACACCTCAAAGATTTTCGTGATGACACTTTTCACAAAGGCCACCACCCTGTTCATTGGCTCGGTAAATAGTTGAACGATGCGGCTAAAGAATTGAACCGGTGCAAAAAGGTCCGTGATGGTAGCTAATCGCCAGAGGTTGATAAAAGCCGTTTTGATGGACAAAAGCATTTGTACGAATTGGCCGATCGCGCCTTCAATCCACTGTGTCATACGGTCAATCGCACCACTCTGCTCAAATTGGCTATAGATCGCTTTCCCTCCCGGCAACAAACCGACAAAGCCTTTAATGATATTTTTTGCCGTGCGCGGTACTTTTTCTCCCGTTAAAGGATCAACACCTAACATGACGCGCACTAAATCATAGCCATAAGTGTTTTCATCGACAAATTGCTTGAGCACCCAAACCAAGGCGTCCTTAATGATTTTCAGTACCTCCCTTGCTATATTGCTAAAGAAGGAAATGATCCTGGTCACAAAGCCGACCACCTGTTCCTTCATCCGGTTTACAAATTCAAGTGGAGCCATCAACGTCTCAAAGCTAAACAGGTCCAGGAAGCTGGTAGCAATGTTGATCATGTTGGAAAAAGCACCTTTTAATAAGGCCCACTGCATATCAATAAAAGCAGCTGCTTTTTCAATGAGGTTCAATTCTTCCAGCTTGGCCAGCAACTTATCTCCACCTATAGCCTGAATTACAGGTAGCTGCAAAATACCGCGTAAAATCTGTGCGGTGGTCGCGTTCCTCGGCTCATTGGTGAGGGGGTCAAAACCCAATAGATCTGCCAACAGGTCATAGCCACCCAGCCGCCTGGCCAGACTAACCAGCAGCTGCAAGAAGGCGTTTTTTATCATTGTAAACACCTTGTTTTTCACAGCAGTACCAAATGCAATGATCCGGCTAAAATAGCCACCAAAGTAGCGTTTGAACAGGTTGTAATTATAGTCGAATGGGTCTGTCCGGATCAGATCGGTTGCTGACCAGAAGTTGCTAAACGTTTGGCGCAGCTGGGTGAGGGTCAGCCCCAGTGCTTCCATTTTTTCGTTGATGAACGTAAAGGCTTCATTAATAATTCCACGCTCTTGTAATCGCCGATACAAAATTGATCCCAGCGGATTCACCAGACTAAAGACACCTTTTAAAATGTTATCACGGGAACGCAACACTGAACGACCGCGAATCAGGTCATACCCAATCATGACGGATAACATTGGGTACGCAGGGATGTAGCGATCTGCTTTATCCGCAATCCATTCCCGCACACTACTCTCCCCGGGAAAAGTTTGTAAGGTATGGGAGGTGGAAGAAATTTGCGGTTTTCGTTTTATGGTAGCTCCTTGTTGTACCGTGTGTACTAATTCGTGGGCTAACAATCTTTTCCCATCACTACTTCGCGGATTATATTTACCTTCATTAAAATAAATATCCGCTCCGTGGGTAAATGCTTGTGCCCCGACTTCCTGACTCATCGACTGGGCTTCATTCCCGGTATGAATGCGGACATTATTAAAATCTGCGCCTATGGCCGTACTCATTGACTGTTGGATCTCCGGCGCTAAAGACTGCCCTCCTCCTTTGCTGCTACTCAACCTACTTTCAAGATCAGATGAGGTCTCCGAAACAGGAAACATTTCTTTCTTTTGGATTTCATCATTCGGTGGAGGTTCATTGTTGGAATCTGCTGACAATTGAGTTAGCCGTTCATCATCCGCTTCCGTGATTTCTTCCTTTTGTAACACTCCCTCTTCGGGCTTATTTATAGCGGGCGGCGCTGCAA